>DASPRG010000171.1:0-8569 GCA_035624555.1 Thermodesulfovibrionales bacterium | reverse complement strand
AAGGATCCAGCTGTTGCAGGAACATTCTATCCTGCTGATAAAGATTCATTGAAGAAGTCTGTTGATGAGTTTCTCTCAAAAGCAGAAAAAGTTCCAGCGAATGGAAAACTCTTGGCTCTCATCTCACCGCATGCAGGCTATGTATTTTCAGGACAAGTTGCAGCATATGGATATAAACAGATTCAGGGTGGTGATATTAAGAAAGTGATACTCATCGGTCCAAGTCATCAAGTAAGCTTCAAGGGTGCTTCCATATATACGAAAGGCAGTTTCAAAACACCTCTCGGTGATGTAAAAATTAATGGAAAAATCGCAGAAGATTTATTGAATGAAACTGCAGATGTGAGGTTTTACCCTGAGGCATTTGAAAAAGAGCATTCCGTTGAGGTTCAATTACCATTTCTTCAAAGGGTTCTCAAAGACTTTACCATAGTACCTATACTGATTAGTTCTCCTACAAAAAAGACCTTTGAACATCTTGTATCGAAGTTAACAGATATCATTGATGAAAAGACTTTGCTGGTAGCAAGCACAGACCTTTCTCACTATCATGATTATTCTACAGCAAAAGAGATGGACAGTAAGGTCATATCGGCAATTGAAAGACTTTCCATAACAGACATAATAGATCTTCTGGGAACCGGCAAGGCAGAACTATGCGGTGGGTTTCCTGTTATTATTGTTACGGAAGTTGCCCGGCGGTCGGGAGCAAACCTCGGGGTAGTCTTTAAATATGCTAACTCAGGAGATGTTACAGGTGAAAAAGATAAAGTAGTTGGGTATGCATCGATTGGACTATATAAAAGTCCATATACAGAAGAAGAAAAAAAAGAACTACTTGCCTTAGCACGAAATGCCATCACCGAGTATGTTACTCATGGGAAAGTTACTGAGGTAGAAATAAAAAATCCAAAGTTCAGAGCGAATGGCGCTGTATTTGTCACCATAAAGAATAGCGGCAACTTAAGGGGTTGTATAGGGCATATCCAGGCTGTTATGCCGCTTTATGAGTCTATTAGAAAAAATGCTGTTGCTGCATGTTCAAGTGATCCAAGGTTTCCTCCGATGAAAAAGGAGGAGTTAAAAGATATGGATATTGAAATCTCTATTCTGTCACCTTTTGTGCCTTTAAAGGATGTAAAAGATATCCAGGTCGGCAAGCATGGTCTTTATATAATGAAAGGAATGCAGAGTGGCCTCCTTCTTCCACAGGTTGCAACAGAGTTTAGATGGGATAGAAATGCATTTCTTGAAAATGTCTGCATGAAAGCCGGCCTTCCAAAAGATGCATGGAAGGATGCAGACCTCTATACCTTCACTGCTGAGATTCTAAGATAAAAAGTAAAAATTAGATTGTTATCCGTCGTAAGGATTTATTGACTTTTTTAGTCCCCTTCAAACTCTGCCAGACAATATACCTTATATCCCTTTGCAATAAGTTTTTTATAGCCGCCTATATCGGGTAGGTTGACAACAAAAGCCATTTCTGAGACTATGCCCCCTAATTTTTCTACTAGCGCTGCAGCTGCAAGGGCTGTGCCGCCTGTGGCAAGGAGGTCGTCAACAATAAGCACTTTTGTTCCCTTTTTAATAGCATCTTTATGCATTTCGATTTTGTCTGTCCCGTATTCCAGTTTATATTCATGGCTTATCCTTTCTGCGGGGAGTTTTCCTGCCTTTCTTATTGGTATAAATCCTTTGCCTAAGGAATAAGAAAGTGCGCCTCCAATTATAAATCCCCTTGACTCTATACCCACTATTAAATCAAATTTTATATCCCCCTTGATGTATCTCTGCGTGAAATTGTCAATGACCAGCCTGAAACCTACAGGATCCTTGATAAGAGTAGTTATGTCCCTGAACATAATACCTTTTTTGGGATAGTCAGGGATTGTCCTTATTTTTGATTTGATAGGCATTGTTACCTCCCTTTATTTTTTACATTCGCACTCGGTATTCTTTATCTTTGATAAGGTCCTTAAAAGCAACTTTCTTACGTTGTCTGTGTTTTTCTTCATTATAGAAAGTATCATCTCCCATGTGACGGGTTCTTCTCCCTCCTTCCAGCAGTCGTAATCGGTTGACATGGCTATCGTCTGGTAGCATATTCCTAATTCCCTTGCCAGCATGACTTCAGGGACAGTTGACATATTTATGACATCAGCGCCCCATGCCCTGAACATATGAGACTCTGCTTTTGTAGAAAACCTCGGACCCTCAATAGTAATTACAGTTCCTTTATTGTGATGTTTAAGTTTTAGTTCCTTTGCTGAATCGACCAGGAGACAGCGCAAATTTTTACAGAATGGCTCACTCATCGGCGTGTGTATGACTTTCTCGACATGGAATGTGAGAGGACGGTGTTTTGTGAAGTCTATGAACTGGTCAACGAATACAAGGTCTCCGGGTTTAATTTTTTCTCTAAGAGAACCAACCGCTGTGGTAGCAAGAATATGGGTGCAACCTTCATTTTTAAGGGCATATATATTTGCTCTGAAATTTACGCCCGTGGGATATATGGAATGTTCTTTGCCATGGCGGGCGAGGATAACTGTATCCAACCCATTTATATTACCGATTGTAAGTGCAGAAGAAGGGCTGCCATAAGGGGTTTTAACTTTTTTTTCTTTTATATGTTTCATAAGGCGTGGGTCGTCCATCCCTGATCCACCTATAATACCTACCTTTATGCCTTCCATAATTTCTCCTTTCCAAAGTGAATTTTGATTAAAAAATATTAAAAAATAAAGTATACAAGCAAATCAAGCCTTAAAATTGCCCCATTTAAAATTTAAGGCCAAAGGATCAAAGTCGTGATATTTGCATTACACAACTTGTCCTTCAATAATTTATATATAGAATTGAGTGCAACCTGCGCACAATGAAGGTCGATGGTGAAATGAAATGGTCTAATCTTTTACAGCTTATGCAACAGCCTCTTTTATGATCTTCTTATCGAGATGCCTCTTGTTGGCTTCAAGTATTTTTTTTCTCAACCTGATAGATTTAGGTGTGACCTCAATGAGTTCATCCTCCTTGATAAATTCTATCGCCTGCTCCAAGCCCATAATCCTTGGGGGTATCAACTGGAGTGCATCATCTGCGTTGGCAGCACGCATGTTTGTAAGTTTCTTCTCCTTTGTGACATTAACATCAAGATCATTTTCTCTTGAATTCTCACCTATAACCATGCCTTCAAATACAGGAGTATTCTCCCTGATGAAGAGTACCCCTCTTGGCTGCAGGTGAAAAAGTGCATAGGTAGTGGAAATCCCCTGTCTGTCAGCTACAAGTGCTCCTGTCTGCCTCTTTGAGATCGGTCCTTGCCAGGGCTCATAACCATCATAGAGATGGTTAAGTAAACCCGTTCCTCTTGTATCGGTAAGGAATTGCGACCTGAACCCAATAAGCCCCCTTGATGGTATCCTGTATTCAAGCCTCACCCTGCCGTAACCATTGTTCTGCATCTTCTGCATTATGCCCCTTCTCATCCCTACCTGCTGGGTAACAACACCAACATAATCCTCAGGCACGTCTATCACCAATAATTCCATAGGTTCATGCAAAAAACCATTTATTTTTTTTGTTATCGTCTCGGGCATGGCAACAGAAAGTTCGTATCCCTCCCTTCTCATCATCTCTATAAGGATAGCAAGCTGTAACTCTCCACGCCCCATGACCTTAAAAGAATCCATATCATCAAAATCTATATCTATGGATACGTTATAAAGAAGTTCTTTTTCGAGTCGTTCTCTCAATTTTCTGGATGTTACATAGCTGCCTTCCCTTCCTGAAAAAGGAGATGTATTGACAGAAAATAACATTGAAATTGTAGGTTTATCCACTATTATTCTTGGCAGTGCCCTGGGGTTTTCTGTATCTGTGATGGTATCTCCTATGTTTATCCCCTCAATGCCAGCAAGGGCGATAATCTCTCCAGCAGATACCTCTTTTGTCTCAATCCTCTCAAGACCCCGAAAGGTAAATAGAGATGAAACCTTTGTCTTTGACTCTTCACCATCTCCCTTTATCATAGAGACATAATCTCCTACCTTTACTGTTCCTGAGAAGACACGTCCTATGGCAAGCCTTCCGATATAATCATCATAGTCAATATTTGTGACAAGGATTTGTAATTTACCATCACTCTCACCTGCAGGAGGTGGTATCGTTTTCATTATCATCTCGAAAAGCGGGATAAGGTTATCTGAGTCTTCCTCTATGTTAAGTTTCGCAACACCCTGTTTGGCATTTGTGTAAATAACAGGAAATTCAAGCTGCTCTTCTGTGGCATCGAGATCGATAAAGAGGTCATAAACCTCGTTCAGGACAGCCTGAATCCTTGCATCGTATCTATCTATCTTGTTAATCACGAGGATTGGAGGGAGCTTGAGCTCAAGTGCCTTTTTTAGAACAAATCTCGTCTGCGGTAAAGGGCCTTCTGAAGCATCAACAAGTAATAATACGCCGTCAACCATCTTTAACGTCCTTTCAACCTCACCACCAAAGTCTGCATGGCCAGGGGTGTCCACGATGTTAATCTTTACCCCGTTGTATTTAACGGCTGTATTCTTTGCCAAGATTGTTATCCCGCGTTCCCTCTCAAGGTCAGTATTATCCATAATACGCTCCTGTACCTTTTCATTGGAGCGGAAGATCCCAGACTGTTTCATCATTCCGTCAACAAGTGTAGTTTTGCCATGGTCAACATGGGCTATAATGGCAATATTCCTTAAATCATCACGTCTCATAAACGAACAATCCTCTTTTCTGCCTTTAAAATTCTTGTGCAATAATGCTGCACTATCAGAATAAAAGACAAATTTAGTTATTGAGTATCAATCAATATTTTTATCGACAATGTCTCTGGTGGGACAAGGCAATAATGCTATAGTTTACATGAATAGGAAGATAAAAGATAGAGATGCAGAATAAAATTTTTAGCTTCTTCCTGCGTCCGCTGGAATGACAAAAAAAGACAAGAATATAAGAGGGGCCTATTTAATATTTGACTTACTACGTTGTAATCTGATACAAATAACAAGCCTGATTGTCACAGGGTTGAGGATTATTTGAAACTTTATATGGAAAAATTGCAGGAGGTACATAAACCATGAGAGAACCGTCGAAGGCCCAAATAATCACTATAGAAAAAATAGCAACTCTCTTAAGGGACTTTAACAATTATCGCTATCCAGAAATATTAGAATTGTTAAACCAGTACAATCTCTCAAAACATAAAAAAATACTGGTTTCTATTCATGCTGACCTTAAGAATAAAAATGAGTCTGAATACGCTGAAGAGTTTGCAAAAAAATATAACCTTTAATGCATGGCCTTGTTTGATTCTTTTTAGTATTACTGCCGACATTTCCACTCATTTATTCTTAGTTTCTAAGACATCTTTTAGTGGTGTATATGGGAGATAAAATGCCTCTGCTACTGCTTGATAAGTAATCTTACCCTTTACCAAATTTACTCCCCTTGCCAAGGAGGGGTTTTCTTTTGCAGCCTTTTTCCAGCCTTTCTCCACAATCTCGAGCACATAAGGAAGGGTGTTAAGTGTCAGAGCACGGGTAGCTGTTCGAGGAACAGCCCCAGGCATGTTAGACACAGTGTAATGAATTATCCCCTCATCCTCGTATGTGGGATGTGAATGAATAGTTGGACGAGAAGTTTCCGCACATCCTCCTTGATCAATAGAGACATCCACCAGAACTGCTCCCGTTCTCATGGTCTTCAGCATTTCACGAGTTATTAATTTTGGCGCCTTAGCTCCAGGGACCAGGACAGCTCCGATGAGCAAATCAGCATAGCCTATTACCATTCGCAGATTATAATTATCAGCAATCATGGTAGTTACTCTTCCCTGAAAAATTTCATCCAGCATCCTTAATCTTCGTGGATTTATGTCTAGGACAGTCACAGATGCGCCCATGCCTAAGGCGATTCGAGCAGCATTATAACCTACATTCCCTCCCCCGAGGATTACAACATTAGCCGGTGCAACACCAGCCACACCTCCCAAAAGGATTCCTCTTCCACCATAGGTTTCTTCTAAATATTTCGCCCCTTCCTGGGGTGCCATCCTTCCTGCAATCTCACTCATAGGTGCTAAAAGGGGCAGGAAACCATCATCTGTCTGCACCGTTTCATATGCTATGCCAACAATCTTTCTTTTCTGAAGATTACGGGTAAGCTCCTCTGAAGCAGCAAGATGAAAATAGGTGAATACGATCTGTCCAGCTCTCAAAAGCCCGTATTCCTCTGGCAAGGGTTCTTTGACTTTGAGCACGAGATCTGCTTCTGTAAAGATATCTTCGTGTCTATCAGAGATTTGAGCGCCAGCTTTTATATACTCTTCATCACTAAAACCGCTACCAAGTCCTGCACTTCTTTCTATAATCACCTTATGTCCTTTGTGAACGAGCGTCTCTACTCCTCCTGGAACAATGGCTATGCGATTCTCTTCAGGTTTAATTTCTTTCGGAACACCGATAATCAATTCTTAGTCCCCAAAAATCCAGAGCTGGAAAAATTTAGAATATTCTGACAAAACAGCTTTCCTGTCTCTTTCTCTTTTCCACCATTCATCAAAACGAAACCAGCTTTCTTCAGCAGGGGCACTTATTATTTTTATTTCATTACCCATAATCTTTTTGAAGATTTTAAATGCCCTCTTGCTATGATAAGGTGATGTAACGAGGATAATTGAGGTATATCCATATCTCTTGAGAATTTCCTTTGTAAATTGTGCGTCCTCTTCTGTTGACCTTGATTTATCCTCGGGGATAATAGCATTTTTCGGCACACCAAGGTATATAGCATGCTCCTGCATCAGCGATGCCCAGGTGTGTTTCCAGACAGCAGGCCCACCTGAAAGTATAATTCTGTCCTTTCTTGCCCATCCTTCCTTGAAGAGTTTAACGCCATATTCAACACGCTCTGTTTCTTCGCCTGAAAGTACGACAATAACATCGACCGGTTTCAACTCATCTTTATAGTAGAGATATTTTGCTACCTTATTGAGGATGAGCCCATGAAAGAGATACAGAGGAACAATGAGTAATGCAAGAAAGAGAAGGAGTTTAATCAATCTTAGAAGAGTCTTCACGGGTTTTATAATAGCCAAAATCTGTTATTACCGCAACAAAGAAAGTTACCAATAACCAATGTTTCAATAGACAATTAACCAAACATAATACAAATGTATTTAATAAAGTGTCATTGCGAGGAGAACGCTTCAAGCGGACGACGAAGCAATCTAAAAGGCGAGATTGCCACGCCTTACAGGCTCGCAATAACAGTGTAAAGTAGTTTCCGCATTGGTCTTGCTCATTAGAATTTATTTGGTGTTTGGAATTTGGTTATTCAGTCATTTGTTGGTTGGACTCATGACTCAACGACTTTTCTGGAACGTCTACCTTCTGTTTTATTACCCATATATTCCCAAACTCCCTCTCCTGGTAAGCCCTGAGAAGGCCGAGCCTGATTAATTCAAGGAGTGCAATGAATGTGACGATAAGCTGGGACCTTGTTTTGCCATCCTTAAATAATTCCTCAAATCTGACGGCCTCCTGCCCCTCGAGCATCTCCATGATCAGAGACATCTTATCCTTTACTGTAAGGGTCTCTTTTGTAATCGTAGCAGTCTCTGGTGGAGCCGTTTCAAGGATCTTCTTGAATGCCTCGAGTAGGTCAAAGAGGTTAACATCAGAAAGGTAAATACCTTCATCATCCCCCTCATCAGATAAAGGTTCTCTTTGAAATACCCTTGTCCACTCATCTTCTCTTTCCCTGAGGCCGATTGCTGCCTCTTTAAATGCCTGGTATTCAATCAGCCTTTGTACCAGTTCATGCCTTGGGTCTTCCTGTTCTTCTGGAGGGACTTCCTCGTCAACCGGTAGAAGCATTCTCGATTTTATATGTATAAGTGTTGCTGCCATGACAAGAAACTCGCCAGCGATATCGAGGTTCAACTCTTTCATCATTTCGATGTAATGAAGATACTGGTGCGTAATGATAGCAATGGGTATATCGTAAATGTCTATCTTGTTTTCTCGTATTAAATGGAGAAGGAGATCAAGAGGGCCTTCAAATACAGGAATTTTTATGTTGTAAATTTCATCCATTATTAGGTTTGAGATATTTTACCAGAATTAACAAGATTTCAGTCTTCATTTTTTGACTATCGACCTCCCCTTACTACCCTCCTTTTTTGTTTCTCTTTTGCAATATATTCCATTAATGAAAACAATCCCTTAGCCCTCTTGTGAATCACTGTAAGAATGTCTTCAAGTTTTTCAAATTTTGTAAGGGAATCATTTATGAATGCTTCTTCTGCTTCTTCTATAATCTTGAGAATTTCTATTCCTTCTTGTTTTTGTACTAATTCATCTTTCCAGATGATCTTTGCCAATATGAGCGCCCCTAATAATTTTTTTCTGATTTCTGTAGCCATACGTTCGAGTATTAAAAATCTATCCTCATTGATCGTATCTTCAAACTGTGCCATGTTTACCCTCCTTTTGATTATTAGTAACCGAACCCTCTATTTGATATTCACTTA
>DASPRG010000168.1:0-4538 GCA_035624555.1 Thermodesulfovibrionales bacterium | reverse complement strand
TAACTTTTTTAAATTTGTAAAATCAGTTAAGACATTAATAGAAATGAAGCCTACAACTATTATTTTTAGTATCCTCCATGTCCTTCCTGGCACTGCTCTTTATGAACAGAGCCAGACATTTGGTCTTAAATTTGACGACAAAGCTCCCCACCTTGTCTTAGACACTCCGACCTTTCCCTACGAGGAGATAGACAAAGCAGTGGTAATGGCCTATTCTTTAGATAAAGAATACAATATTAAGCTACCCTCTGATTCTGCCTAAAATGAGTAAGTGCTTTAAATTATGACTACTCTTTGGTAACTTTTTTACTGACGGATAGTTTTATGTTTCCTGTTCAGGAGATGTTTGGTCTATGGTATAATTTTTGAGTATTGGGGGAGAGATGAGGTTCATTGGTCTTGATGTAGGTTCTGTAAGTGTAAAGCTTGTAGTCTTTGATGAAAAGGTAAACAAGCTTTACAGTTCTTATAAAAGGCATAAAGGCCACCCCATTAGTGTTACCTTTGAACTACTGAAAACCGTTATGCGTGATGCGTTTTGCGTTATGCGTAATGAAAATCCTGAACTCGTTAGAAACTCCTCACTTCAAACTTCTCACTTCTCACTTTCTATTACTGGCTCAGCAGGAAGATTAATAGCTTCTATCCTCGGAATTGAATCCGTTAACGAGATTGTTGCTCAGGCATATTCCACACAAAAACTATTCCCACACATAAAAACGATCATCGAGATGGGAGGAGAAGATTCAAAACTCATAATCCTGGATCAGGATAGCCGCTCTATTAGAGACTTTTCTATGAATTCTGTTTGTGCTGCTGGCACAGGCTCCTTTCTCGATCAGCAGGCAGAAAGATTAAGACTCACCATAGAAGAGTTCAGCGAGCTTGCACTGAGATCAAACAAGCCTTCGAGGATTGCGGGAAGATGCAGTGTATTTGCAAAATCTGATATGATACACCTCCAGCAAATTGCAACACCCGTTGAAGATATTGTAGCTGGTCTCTGCTTTGCTGTTGCGAGGAACTTTAAAGGCTCTATATCAAGAGGCAGAAAAATAAGACCTCCTGTATCATTCCAGGGAGGAGTTGCAGCAAATAAAGGGATGGTAAGGGCTTTTAAGGAAATCTTTGAGCTTGATGAACTCTTTGTCCCTGAAGAGTACGCATTTATGGGAGCAATTGGTGCTGTATTTAAAAATATGCACGAAGATACTATACAACATTTTGATCTCTCGAGGCTCGAAGATTTTTTAAGAACTGAAAGGCCCGTCGAGGCAGGACACCCACCTCTGAACGACCAATTTCAGTTAATAGTCAATGGTCAACTGTCAATAGTAAAAACCAATGACCAATGGCCAATGACTAATGACCAACACATAGACTCCTCACTCATCAATTGTTACTCGTCACAGAAGATAAAAACATATCTCGGCATTGATATTGGTTCCATAAGTACTAATCTTGCTGTAATAGATGAGCATGGCAGGCTTCTCTCAAAACGATACCTCATGACAGCAGGCAGGCCTATAGAGGCAGTTAGACAGGGGTTTGCAGAGATAGGTGAGGAAATAGGAGACAAGGTCGAGATCGTTGGAGTTGGCACAACCGGCTCAGGAAGATATATGATTGCTGACTATGTCGGAGCAGACATCGTAAAGAATGAAATTACAGCACATGCTACAGCAGCGGTATTTATTGATAAAACCGTTGATACCGTCTTTGAGATAGGTGGACAGGACTCAAAATATATATCCTTGAAAGATGGAGTAGTAGTTGACTTTGAGATGAATAAGGCCTGCGCAGCCGGCACTGGCTCTTTCCTCGAGGAACAAGCTGAAAAACTGAATATCTCGATCAAAGGAGAGTTTGCACAGTCTGCACTCTCTTCTAAAAACCCAAGCAGGCTCGGTGAACGTTGCACTGTCTTTATGGAAAATTCCCTAATGGCGAATCTCCAAAAAGGTATTGACAAAAATGATCTCCTTGCAGGCCTTGCATATTCTATTGTCCAGAATTACATAAACAGGGTAGTTGCCGGGAAGCATATCGGTGAGAATATAGTCTTCCTCGGAGGAGTGGCCTTTAATAAGGCTGTTATGGCTGCATTCGAAAGATATCTCGGTAAAAGGATTATTGTTCCTCTTCACCATGAAGTCGCAGGTGCAATAGGCATGGCACTTATAGCGATGAGGTACATGAGAAATGGTGAATCTGATATACAAAGACTCGGAGAAACAGAAATACAGGAAGGTCACCATGTCACCGAGTCACCCTTTCACCGTATCACTGTTTTTAAGGGTTTCGAGCTTTCGAAGAGACCGTATGAAATATCTTCCTTTGAATGCAAAGGCTGTCCAAATTCATGTGAGATAAATAGAGTAAAGATTACTGGTGAAGAGGGCTTTCTTTTTTACGGAGGCAGGTGTGATAAATATGATGTTAAAAAGAAAGCAGTTAATAGTGAGCAATTAGCAGTTAGTAAAAAACACGCCGACCTCTTTTCATTCAGGGATGAAATGCTGTGGAAGGAACATACGTTCAGAAGAACGCAAAGATACGGAGACACGGAGAATCGGAGAAACGGTGAAGACAAAGACACGTCACCGTGTCACCGTGTCACCGTGTCACCGCGTCAAATGAAAATAGGCCTTCCCTACATCTTCTTCTTCCATGATTATCTCCCCTTCTGGACCACACTCTTATGGGAACTCGGTTTTGATGTTGAGGTATCGCCAAAAACAAACAGGCAGATAGTAAACTTAGGCCTTGAGAGCGTCCTGTCAGAGACATGCTTTCCTATCAAGGTTGCGCATGGTCATGTGAAATATCTCCTCGATAAAAAGGTAGATGCCTTACTCCTGCCAAGCTTTATTAACCTAAATACCCCTGAAAATCCCTTTGATAGAGGATATGCCTGTCCATATACACAGACAATTCCCTATATATCAAAGATTGCCTTTGAAGGCATAAAACTTCTTACCCCCATAGTCAGTCTAAGAAGGGGGAGAGATTTCCTCGAAAAAGAAATTCGCCGGGTACTCAGACCTCTCGGAGTAAAATCAAAGGATGTACCAAGGGCATTAGAGACATCAGAGAGAAAACAGAAAGAATTTCTCGAGGATATAAAATTAACAAGTGAAGAGGTTCTTTCTTCTTTAAAAGAAAAGACCATTGTAATAGTAGGCAGGGCTTACAATGCATTTGACAGCGGTGTTAATCTCGAGATTCCAAAAAAACTCGCTGACCTCGGCGTTCATTCCATTCCCATGGATTTTCTTCCCATTGAGGAAATAAATATATATCAAGACTGGCCAAATATGTACTGGAGATCAGGCCAGAGGATACTCCAGGCTGCAAAATTGATAAGAAATCATCCCAACCTTTACGCAATCTATATTGGTAACTTCTCATGTGGACCAGATTCTTTTATCTTGAAATACTTCGATAAGGAGATGAAGGGTAAACCCTATCTCTTCCTCGAGATAGACGAACATAGTGCTGCTGCCGGAGCTATTACGAGGTGTGAAGCCTTCATCGACAGCATAGGAAACCAGGGTTCAGGAGTCATCCGCAAGAGACAGAAGAAGTCAGAAGAAAAAACTCCTCACGCCTCACTTGTCACTCGTCACTCAAAGCGCACTCTTTATATCCCACGCATGTCTGACCATGCCTTTGCGCTTGCAGCTGCATTTGAACGCTGTGGTATAGAATCCGAGGTACTTCCCGAGTCAGATAAAAAATCTGCAGACATCGGGAAAAAATACGTCTCCGGCAGAGAATGTTATCCATGCACAGTCACTACAGGCGATATGGTCAAAAAAGTTATGGAACCTAATTTCATGCCCTCCAAAAGTGCCTTCTTCATGCCCTCTGCTACAGGACCTTGCAGATTCGGTCAATATAATGTTTTTCAAAGGCTCGTCCTTGATAAAATGGGTTATGATGATGTTCCTATATTTGCACCAAACCAGGATACCACTTTTTACAGTGACCTCGGAATTGTTGGCAAGGATTTCACAAAAAATGCATGGAAGGGTATCCTTGCATATGAACTTCTTAATAAATGCCTTCATGAAACAAGACCTTATGAGAAAGACAAGGGGTCAGCAGATGAGTTATATGATGAATACCTCAGAAGGTTATACTTCTCGTTGAAAAGAAACAATACTGATTTAGAGGATATCTTGAAAGATATAAGGAGAGATTTTGAGAACCTTCCTGTCTATAAAGATAAAAAACCCCTCATAGGAATAATTGGTGAGATATTTGTCAGATGCCATCGATTCTCCAATGAAGACCTCATAAGAAAGGTTGAAAGCCTTGGTGGTGAGGTATGGCTTGCACCTGTAGAAGAATGGATTTACTATGTAAACTTTATGGGTTTCAAAAAGGCTTGCTTTAAAAAGGAGAAATCTGCAGTCATTAGTTTCCTTCTGAAGAGATTTTATCAAAAGCGGGTAGAGCATAGATATGCACGACATTTTGAGGGTTTTCTCAAAACATTAAAAGAACCTGATACAAAAGAGATTCTCAAGAAG
>DASPRG010000147.1:0-3202 GCA_035624555.1 Thermodesulfovibrionales bacterium | reverse complement strand
CTGCAGGTGCTTTTGGTGCAGGATGTGCAGCCTGATGATGTGCCGGCAAGGGGTTTTTCTGTACCTGCCGCACTAAAAACAGAAAATTTCTTTTTTATTTCCTCAGAGTCACACTTCGGGCATCTGACTTTCTGATTTCCGAAGACAAGCTTCTCAAAGTCTTCACCACAGCCATTACATTTATATTCAAAAATCGGCATCTATTCTCTCCACCAAATCCCCCTTAATCCCCCTTTGCTAAAGGGGGATTAAGGGGGATTACTTATATTCATTATTTTTTGGGGACTTTTTCCCAGTCTTTCAAAAATCTCTCAATCCCTATATCCGTAAGGGGGTGCTTTATTAATTGTATTATAACAGAATAAGGTATTGTTGCAATGTGGGCACCCATCTTTGCAGCCTCTACAACATGAAGGGGGTTTCTTATGCTGGCTACGATTATTTCCGTATCGAAAACATAGTTTTCATATATTTCGATGATTTCACTGACAATTCCCATTCCGTAATGACTAATATCATCAAGTCTTCCGACAAAGGGGCTCACATATGTTGCGCCAGCCTTTGCAGCAAGCAGAGCCTGAGTTGGAGAAAAGATGAGGGTCACATTCGTCTTGATTCCCATTCCAGAGAGCTTCTTTACAGCTTTAAGCCCATCCTCGATCATCGGAATCTTAACCACTATGTTTTCATGAATCTTAGAAAGTGACTCAGCCTCTTTGACCATCTCGTCAGCAGTCATGCTAACTGCTTCAGCGCTCACAGGGCCATTCACAATACTGCAGATTTCTTTTAGTAATGAAACTGCTTCTCTTCCCTCCTTTGATATAAGAGAAGGGTTTGTTGTTACACCATCTATAACACCGAGGGCCCATGCCTTCTTAATCTCCTCAACATTTGCTGTATCAATAAAGAATTTCATATCCCCTCCTCTTCAGTTAAGAATCCTCCATTATACTAAATATTTTTGGCTCCTTCGAGTGCCTCCTCGATAACCTCGATGAGATGTAATACAGGTTTGTTTTTAACTTCTCTGCTTAACTGCATCATACATCCTGGGCAGGAGGTGATGATTGTCTCTGCACCCTTATTTTCTAGATCTTTGATGCGCTTTTTGAGCAGTCCATCTGAGATTTCTCGAAAAGAAAAACTGAAGGTTCCTCCAAAACCACAACATCTCTCTTCTTCGGCCTCGATTAATTCTATGCCGATATTTTTCATAATCTCTCGTGGCTCTTTTGTAACACCTAATCCATATCTGAGGTGACATGGATCATGGTATGTTGCCTTTGCAAGATGAGAGTGGAGCAAGGAGAAACGGGAAGGGTCTAATTTACTGATAAGAAAGTTTGATATATCCATTGCCTTTTCTATGCCTTCACCTATGAGTTTTGGGTATTCTATTTTTAGGGCAAGTGTACATGTCGGACAGAGGCTAAGTATTGCCTCAACATTGAGCCTGCTGAATACATCCATATTCTTTCTTGCAAGCTTTATGGCTAATTCTTCAAGGCCAAGTGACCTTAGAGGTACTCCACAGCAGACCTCACCTGCTGGAAGGATTACTTCATAGTCGAGATTCTGAAGAATATTGATAAGGGATTCTCCTAAGTGGGGATAGAGGAAGTTAACCATACATCCTGTGAAGATGGCAACTCTGCCCTTCTTTTTTGAAACCGTATATACCTGACTTTCATTTTTCAGTGGACCTTCAGGCAGTTCAGGAACAAAGGGGGATACCCTTCTTTTTATGAGGGAGGGAAATAGATATTGAGACAATCTGAGAAGTCTGAAACTGAGCTTTGGCATTTTCGTATAAAATTTCATAAGAAAACGGAGGGAACGTCTCTTTGTATCTGACTTTGAGAGAAGGCTTCTGCCTTGATATATAACCTCATGAATATCAACTCCAGGTGGGCATAATTCTGAGCAGGCACCACATAGTATGCAGCTAAAGATACGATCCCTTAGAACTGCAGATGGCTTGAGCAGACCTTCTGAAAGACCCCACAGGAGTACGAGCCTTCCCCTCGCACCCATAGCCTCTGTTTTATCTTCATCGTACGTCGGACAGAAAGCCTTGCAACTTCCACAGCGCACACATTTTGAGAGCTCTCTCAGGTACTTTTCTTTCTCCATGAATGAGAATGTCTTTCCTTTTTTGCCCTTCGCTTATATAATTAGTATAATAAATGGATTCTGAAAACGGTAAGTTTAAAGGTCAAAAAGAGTGCTTCTCGGTTTTAACACCAATATTATTTATAACGAAGATACCTATCATATCCAGACAGAAGATAATGGTTTAAAGAACCCTGTAATCATGAGCCGCCTGTATTTAAAGGGTGAGATCATTGCAACCAAAAAAAACAGCTATGCAGATATTGTTGGGAAATTAGGTTATCAAGAGAAGATAAAGAAGATGATGGCAGAACAGCATACTATTATGATAGAAGAGCTTCTCTCTGGGAGATATACTGTAGAGGATAAATCTGAGGGAACAGAAGAGGGGAAAGCTATCCAATAAATGCATTCAAAGAGCAATAGGAAAAGAGATATAGCCTATCTGAAGAAACAGGCGAAATTGGTGAGGATAGAGATACTGAAGATGCTTACCTTGGCCGGTTCAGGCCATACAGGAGGTTCTCTATCAGCTGCTGACATTGTAACAGTCCTTTATTTCTCAAAAATGCGACATAGACCAGATGACCCGAGCTGGAGAGAAAGAGACAGATTTATCCTTTCAAAAGGTCATGCAGCGCCTCTGCTCTATGCAGTGTTAGCTCTATCAGGTTATTTCGACATTTCTGTTCTCAAAACGCTCCGCAAGTTAGGCAGTCCTCTTCAGGGCCATCCCTGTTCAAGGGTTCTTGCAGGTGTTGAGATTTCAACAGGTTCTCTTGGCCAGGGCCTCTCTGTTTCTAATGGTGTAGCAATAGGCCTGAAGATGGACAAGCTCAGTTCAAGGATGTACTGCCTTTTAGGAGATGGCGAGATACAGGAAGGCCAGGTCTGGGAGGCTGCGATGACAGCCGCCCATTACAGGCTTGACAACATATGCGCAATAGTAGACCTCAATGGCCTTCAGATAGATGGCCCTGTGTCAAAAGTGAAGGCTATAGAGCCTGTTGCCTCTAAATGGTTATCCTTTGGATGGAATGTCATAGATATTGATGGACATGATATAGAGGAAATTCTTAATGCTTTT
>DASPRG010000142.1:0-2746 GCA_035624555.1 Thermodesulfovibrionales bacterium | reverse complement strand
CTGTTCAAATTGCGTGATGGTTTGCCCTACGTGTTTCTGCCATGACCTTATTGATGAAACAAGCATGGATCTTAAAGAGGTAAGGAGGATCAGACAAGTAGATGCATGCCAGGACTTGAGGTTTGCAGAGGTTCATGGTGGAAATTTCAGACTGCGAAGAGTGTATAGACTCAGGCAATTTGTAATACATAATTTAAGCTACACAAATCAATATGGTGTAATAAAGACTGTTGGTTGCGGTAGATGTATAACATGGTGTCCAACGAAGATAGATCTTACTGAGATGGCGAAAGAGATCCAGAGGAGTCCCATCCGTTGAAAACATCTTTCTTACCTCTAAGAGCAGTTATTACAGACATACAAAAAGAGACAGAAGATGTAAAGACCTACAGCCTTTCCCTTGATGATTCTTCATATAGTGCAAAACCAGGCCAGTTCAATATGGTTGGTTATCCTGGAGTTGGAGAAGCTCCTATATCCTTAAGCTCGATTGTATCTAAAGGCAGATTCCAACATACCATAAGGGCAGTTGGAAGAGTAACGAAGTTCATCGAAAGGTTTAAGGAAGGGGATGAGTTATATCTTCGGGGGCCTTATGGTTCAAGCTGGCCATTAGAAGATGCTACAGGGAAAGATATTCTTCTCGTTGCAGGTGGTGTTGGGTTTGCACCATTAAGACCTGTGGTACAGGAAATTTTACAGAGGAGAGATTCGTTCGAAAAGGTCACCCTGATCTATGGTTCGAGGAGTCCTGATAATATGCTGTTCCTGAGTGAGATCGATATGTGGAGAAAAGATATTGAGGTTTTTTTAACGGTTGATGAAGTTCCACCTCGTATGAAATGGGATTATGATGTTGGCCTTGTGACACAACTCCTGGACAAAGCAATGCTCAATCCCATAAAGACCTTTGCTTTCATCTGTGGACCTGAAATTATGATGCTCTTCATTTCAAGGGGGCTTTTCATCAGGGGATTCCTGCCTTCCAGGGTTTATGTTTCCCTCGAGAGGAGAATGAAATGTGGCATAGCCCAATGTGGCCATTGCCAGCATGGCAGCAAGTTTGTCTGTAAAGATGGCCCTGTTTTCCTTTACAGAGATATGAGCAGATTACCTGACGGCCTCCTGTAAGCTTGGGTATTTGTAGAGGCTACTGTAGTATGCTGTCCCTAAGACCTCTATACATTTTTTGTCATCCTGAACTTGGTTCAGGATCTCTTATCTTCTAGATTTCTGAGATTCCGAAACAACTTCGGAATGACAATTTATTAATGGAACAGCACAGTTTTGAAGAAGGTTAGGTTGAGGAGCACATAAACTGAATTTTGTCTTTCATTTTTGATGACCAAAATCTATGTCATAGGAATTGGATACAAACCCCTCGATAAAAGAGAACGGAAGATTTTCTATAACTCAGAGTTTATCCTTTCCTCAAGCAGGCTCTTCGAGGTTTTTAAAAGGTATAAAGAGTTTAAAAAAGTGAAAGAAAGAGTTCTTGTAATTGATACTGTGGATGGTACTGTCGAGTTCATAAAATACCGGATCAAAGAGCACGATGAGAAAGGTCTTATAACTGTTCTTGCTTCTGGAGACCCTTTGTTTTTTGGTATCGGAAGAAGGATAATCAGTGAATTCGGGAAGGACAGGGTGGAGATTATGCCAGATCTTTCGAGTATCCAGATGGCATTTTCGCGAATAAAGGAGCCCTGGGACAATGCCTTTCTTATGAGTCTTCACAAAGGTCCAGACCCTCAAAAAAGAAGAAGTACAAGGTACGAAATAAAAGATATTCCTTCTTTGCTTGAAAGGCATAAAAAAATAGCAATCCTTACAGACATGGAGAATAATCCTTCTGAAATTTCAAAATTTCTTATCTCATCATCCATCACTCGTGACTTATCACCCATCATCTTTGTCTGTGAGAGGCTTGGTTACACTGATGAAAATATTACAACAGGATTACCAGAAGATATTGCAGGTAAGTCTTTTTCAACACCCAATGTAATGGTTATCCTGCTAAAAGTGAATAGTGAACAATGGGATAAAATAAAGAATGAACCGGGATGATGTAATCTTTTTCAAGAACTGGTTTTCTGATTATGTTCGATCCTTCTATTCCTCAAATGAAGAAGACCAGAAAAATATCTTATTAAAAGAAGAACACACTTTTAATGTATGTGAGAATATTGTTGATATAGCAAGAGAATTGGCCCTCAGCGATAAAGAAATGATGTTAGCTGAAACAATAGCCATTTTCCACGACATCGGAAGATTTCCGCAGTATGCAAAATATAAGACCTTCAGGGATCGTAACTCTGTCAATCACGGGTATCTTGGCGCTCAGATACTCATTGAAGAAAAGATTCTCCAGAATCTTCACGATACTGAACAGGAATTAATTATCAAATCAGTAAGATTCCACAATACCTTTTTGATTCCCAAGATAGAAAAAGAGGATAGTATATTCTTTATTAAATTAATAAAGGATGCGGACAAACTGGATATATGGCGGGTATTTCTTGAATATTATGAGACTCCTGAAAAAGAAAGGGCATCTGCGGTAGGGCTTGGACTTTTAGATACAACAGATTATTCAGAGGAAGTTCTCTCGTGCATCCATAGAGGGCAGATGGCTACTCTTACGCAATTAAAGACTTTGAATGATTTCAAACTCATGCATCTCTCATGGGTATATGATCTTCATTTCAGGCCTTCTTTTCGAATGCTATTAAAAAGAGAGTATATA
>DASPRG010000134.1:0-9495 GCA_035624555.1 Thermodesulfovibrionales bacterium | reverse complement strand
GACTGTGAGAGGTTCAGCAGAAGCCTTGAGGCTCTTCTTGATGTTGAAGATCCGATTCCTATGTCATATACCCTCGAGGTCTCTTCTCCGGGGCTCGACAGACCTCTGAAGGAGTTGAAAGATTTTGAGAAAAATATGGGAAAGCTTGCTCGAATAATAACGATAGAGAAGATAGAAAACCAGAACCTTTTTATAGGGAGGATCTTGAACGCTGATAGTGACTTTTTAAAGCTCTTGGTCCATAGCCGGGAGATAGACATACCATTCGATAAGATATCAAAGGCGAGACTGGAGGTTGAAATATAATGCCAAAAGAACTCTGCTATCTCATAGACCAGATAAGCAGGGAAAAAGGAATATCAAGGGAGACCTTACTTGAGGCCCTCAGGTCTGCACTGCTTTCTGCCACAAGAAAAAGGTTCGGTGGAAGAACTAACATAGACCTCAAAATTGATCCAAAGACATGTGATATAACTGCCTTTGAAACAAAAAAGATTGTATCTCAGGTCATGGATAAGAATGAAGAAATTCCTCTCAAGGAGGCCCGGAAGATTTCACCTGATAGTAATGAAGGAGATATGGTCAACATTCCTCTTGATCTCCATGATTTTAGTAGAATAGCTGCCCAGACAGCCAAACAGGTCATCTTCCAGAGGGTAAGAGAGGCTGAAAGGGATGCAATCTACAGTGAATTTAAAGATAAGGTAAACACCGTTGTAAGCGGACAGGTCATGCGGAGAGAGAAAGGAATGTATTTCCTTAACCTTGGAAAGACAGAGGCAATACTTCCGATAAAAGAGTCCCTCCCTAACGAAACCCTCAAAAGGAGCGACACTGTAAGGGCATTTATTGAAGATGTAAAGATTACAACAAAAGGGCCGACGATAATACTCTCGAGGACGAACACACAATTTGTTGCTGCCCTTTTCAAGATGGAAGTCCCGGAAATCAATGAGGGGCTTGTAGTAATTAAAGACATCGTGAGGGAGCCGGGTGAAAGGACAAAACTTACCGTCTATTCAAAAAATACGTCTATTGACCCTGTAGGTGCCTGTGTCGGCATGAAAGGAACAAGGGTTCAGTCAATAGTACGCGAACTCAGAGGGGAGAGAATAGATATCATACCCTGGACAGAGGACCCGAGGATGCTCATTGCAAGGGCATTGAGCCCTGCTTCAGTCGAGAGGATAGGGATTAACGAGGAAGACAAAACTGCTATGGTTGTTGTCAGTGACGATCAACTCTCCCTTGCTATAGGCAAGAAAGGTCAGAATGTAAGGCTTGCTATGAAGCTAACTGGTTGGGACATTGATATATTGAGCGAAAGTGAGTACTCCAAAATGAGAACGGAGGAGGCAGACAAAACACCCTCTCCTCCTTCTGCTGATGGCTAAAGATCTATCAGATTTTCAGATACAGTATATCAAAGGTGTAGGACCTCAGAGGGACAAATTATTAAGCCGCCTCGGTATCAAAACAGTAAATGACGCCTTGTATTACCTTCCTTACAGATACGAAGACAGAAGCAACCTTAAAAAGATATGCGAACTGCAATACGGCAATGTTGAGACTGTCTCAGGAAGGGTTATTTCTGCTGAAGTGATAAAGCTTCATAGAAGAAATCTGAAACTCTTTGAACTTACCCTTAACGATGGAAGTGGTCTCTTAAAGGGCAAATGGTTTAACCAGCCTTTCATGAAAAAGAATTTTAAGGTCGGACAGGAAGTAATGCTGTGTGGTACGGTAAAGAGAAACACCTATTGGGGAATTGGATTTGAGATGGATAACCCGGAATACGAGATAGTAAGTGATGATGATTCTTTCATCCATACCAACAGAGTTGTGCCTGTGTACAGAACTACCAGTGGTCTCAGTGTCAGACAGATCCGGTCTATCATGTTCAATCTTATTCATACCTGCATTAAGGATGTCTGTGATCCTGTACCAGGAGAAATCCTGAAGAGGAATGGCCTTCCCGGTCTCCATGAAAGCCTTTCTGTTGTCCACTTTCCTGATCCGAATGTTGATATAGTACTTCTCAACAAAGGAACAAGCGAATTTCACAAACGGCTTTCTTTTGACGAGCTTTTTATGCTTGAACTCGGGCTCAGCCTAATGAAGAGAGGAAATGTGATCGAAAAGGGGATAGCCTTTAATCCTGAGGGTAAGCTTCTGAGAAAGCTTATTGAGATGCTTCCCTTCAGGCTTACGAAGGCGCAAGAGAGGGTCTTCACTGAAATACTCATGGATATGAAAAGGCCCTACCCTATGAATAGGCTCATCCAGGGTGATGTAGGATGCGGAAAGACTGTTATTGCCCTGATGGCTATCATGGTTGCAGCTGAATGTGGATCTCAGTCGGCTCTTATGGTGCCGACTGAAATACTTGCTGAACAGCACTTCATTAATATTCACAACATGGTAGAAGACCTGGGTTTAAAGATCTGTTTGTTGACAGGGAGTAAAAAAGATAAACCTCTCAGTGAGATTGCCTTGGGTAATATCGACATTGTTGTGGGAACCCATGCACTTATCCAGGAAGGGGTAGTATTCAAGAACCTCGGCCTCGTAGTAATAGATGAACAACATCGATTCGGTGTAATGCAGAGGGCCTTACTCAGAAAAAAGGCTATTAACCCGGATGTCCTTGTCATGACAGCTACTCCAATCCCGAGGACCCTTGCACTAACACTATATGGCGACCTCGATTATTCCATAATTGATGAGCTTCCTCCAAACAGGACACCTGTAGAAACCCTTTTATTCAGTCCAAAGCAAAAAGATGCCATATATAGTTTCATCAGAGAGGAAACAAAAAAGGGAAGACAGGTTTATGCCGTGTATCCAGTAATAGAGGAATCAGAAAAAACAGACCTCAGGTCAGCCATAAGAGGTAAGCATGCCTTCGAGAAGTCTCTCCCTGAATTGAAAGTCGGATTAATTCACGGAAGGATCAAGGCACAGGAAAGAGAAGAAATCATGACATCCTTTAAGCGTGGAGAATTGGACTTACTGGTCTGCACAACGGTAATAGAAGTTGGAGTTGATGTACCAAACGCAACGCTTATGCTTATAATACATGCTGAGAGGTTTGGACTTTCTCAACTTCACCAGCTCAGGGGAAGAGTAGGCAGATGTTCACACCGTTCTTACTGTTCGTTAGTGGCATATGAACCCTATGGCGAAGATGCAAGGAAAAGACTCGATATCATGGTCAAAAGTAATGATGGATTCAGGATAGCGGAGGAAGACCTGAACATCAGAGGGCCAGGAGAGTTCTTCGGGACACGCCAGTCAGGTATGCCTGACCTAAAGATAGCAAATATTGTCAGGGATGCAAAGCTTCTTAATGTGGCAAGAGGAGAGGCCTTCAGTCTCATTGAGAAAGATCCTTATCTGAAAGAATTTCCTTTATTGAAAAGATCTCTCGAGAGATTCTGGGAAGGGAAAATTGAGCTGTTCAAGACAGGATAGACTATAATGAACACTAACAAAGGTAAAAAAACACTTGAGAGAATAAAAGTAATCCCCCTGAGTCCCCCTTTAGTAAAGGGGGATTGAGGGGGATTTGTTTAGTAAAAAGGGTTAAAGGTGATTTACTTAGGAGATTGAATTATGTGGAAGAAATCAAAAGAGAATTTCGAAAGGGGAATCGAAAAGATAAAATGGTTTTCGACATTACTTTCGGATAGACTTAAGATGGAGTATTCAGTGATGCAGCTCCTTTATCAGTCAGAGCAGATGCAGAAAAAACGGGATGAACTGATGAAAACAATAGGCCAGCGCATCTATGAACTAAAGGGACATTCTGACAGACATGTTCTGAAAGATAGGGTTATAGAAGATGCCCTGAGTGAACTTGAGAAAATCAGCAGTGAAATAGAATCTACAAAAAAGAAGGCTTCAGAAATAAGCAGTTCCCTTTAATTATGTATGCCCTAATGCCATATTTAACCGTTTTCCTTTTCGGTCTCATTACAGGTTCCTTCCTCAACGTCTGCATATACAGAATACCGAGGGGGTTATCGATCATCATACCTTCCTCGAGATGTCCTTCCTGTAATACCCCTATTAAACCATGGGATAACATTCCAATAGTAAGTTATATACTACTTGGTGGCAAGTGCCGGTTCTGTAAAGCAAAGATATCCCTTAGGTATCCTCTTGTTGAGCTGCTGAATGCAATAATGTATGCTTTGATTTTATGGAGATTCAATTTTGGCTGGCATACCATTATATATTTTGTCTTTTCTTCATCCCTTATCGTTATTACCTTCATAGATTTAGATTTTCAGATCATACCGGATCGGATCACGCTCTCAGGCATCCCTATTGGGTTTTTAGCAGGTTCTTTTCTCCTCCCGGATCCTTTTGCAAGGTCCTCATTACTGGGGATGAAAGAGTCTCTTATAGGAATGATTACTGGATTTGGGCTCTTTTATTTCGTAGCCCTCATAGGTTCAGCTATTTTCAAAAAAGAGGCTATGGGCGGAGGAGATGTTAAGATGATGGCCATGGTAGGCGCTTTGACGGGCTGGAAGGCGGTACTTTTGACAACCTTTCTTGGAAGCCTTACAGGGTCCATTATTGGAATACTGCTTATAGTTTTAAAGGGAAAAGACAGAAAAGCAAAAATCCCTTTTGGCCCGTTCCTTGCACTCGGAACAATCATTACCCTTTTCTACGGTCAGGAAATACTTTCCTGGTATATCAGAGGCAGATAATCATATGCAACCACAATTAATATTCTTAATCTCTTTTATATCTTTCCTTGGGATCATAGTGATTTTTTATATCCTCAAGGCATCTCTGAAATTTTATGGTGATAAGAAAAAAACAACAGTAAAGGATGCATCACAAGTCGGTTTTGTTGTGAACACATTTCATGAACTCGTATCAAAGCTTAAAGAAAAGGAAAGGGAGCTTGAAGTTCTGCGTCAGAAAGCTGAAGACAGGGCAGTAATCATTGAAGGATATAATGAAAACATACTGCAGAGCGTCCCGAGTGGAGTGATGAGTTTTGACGAGGAACTCAGGATTACAAAGGTTAATTTTTCTGCTGAAAAGATTCTTGAAGTTAAAAGAGAAATGGTTCTCGGGAGATATCATACAGAGGTATTGAACAAGCCAATAACAGATCTCCTCAATGAGAGGAAAATTATAGAAAGGGGAGAGATAAGTTATACGACGACATCGGGCAAGAGAATCTGGTTAGGGCTTACTCTCTCTCCTTTAAAGGACAAAGAAGGCAGGACGATAGGCCAGATACTTGTTTTTACAGACCTTACGCACCTCAAGGCACTGGAGTCCCAGATAGAATTAAGGTCCAGGCTTTCGAGCCTCGGTGAGATATCGGCAGGAATCGCACATGAGTTGAGAAATCCCATGGCAGTTATTGCAGGGTATACAAAACTTCTATCAAAAAGGGTTGATCACTCTTTAAACCCCACTGTGGATGCTATCACGAAAGAAATTAATGTTATGAACAGAATCATCTCTGATTTCCTTTCCTTTGCAAAACCTGCAAAACTCACCATATCTGATGTTGACCTGAAGAAGATTATAGAAAATTGCGTTATTACCATTGCTGGTGGAAGAAAAGACATAAGGACTCACCTTGATATTGAAGGAATGCCCATCATAAAAGGCGATGAGGTCCTTTTGAGGCAAGCCTTTATAAACCTTATCCAGAATGCTGTTGAGGCAATGCCAGCAGGAGGAGACCTCATGATAAGGTTTTCAATAAGTGATTTTCTCGAAGTTTCACTATCTGATACCGGCCCTGGTATCTCAGAAGAAATAGCGGACAAGGTTTTTCTTCCTTTTTTTACAACGAAAGATAGAGGCACAGGCCTCGGCCTTTCAATCGTTCAGAAGATTATCGTCTCCCATGGAGGAACCATATTTGTTGATGGAAGTGATAAGGGTTCCACATTCAGGATAAGGTTTCCACTGAAATAAATAATAACCAAATTATAATAAAATCTCGCATGAAAGGTAGGAATGGAATATGGCAAGGATAACGATTCATGATCTACTCAAGAAAAAGAGTGAACAGAAAAAGATCACTATGCTCACTGCTTATGATTATCCTTTTGCCAGAATAATTGACGAGGCAGGTATTGACGCAATTATTGTTGGCGATTCTTTGGGCATGGTAGTTCAGGGGCTCGAAAATACCCTTCCTGTTACCATGGATGAGATGATTTATCATACAAAGATTGTTTCGAGAGGGGTCAAGAATGCAATGGTTATAGGGGATCTACCTTTTATGTCCTACCAGGCAAGTGTGGAAGAGGCCGTGAGAAATGCAGGGAGATTTTTGAAAGAGGCAGGTGCTGCTGCAATAAAGATTGAGGGTGGAGCTGAGGTTGCAGAGCATATCAGGGCAATGAAAAGGTCAGACATACCCGTTATGGCGCATATCGGACTCACACCTCAGTCAATCCACAGGATGGGTGGATACAAAATCCAGGGTAGGACTGAAGAGTCTGCAAAGAGATTAATTGAAGAGGCGCATATTGTTGAAGATGCAGGTGCTTTTTCACTCTTACTTGAAGCAATACCGATGGGTCTTGCAAAGAGAATAACTGAAGAGGTTTCAATCCCGACTATCGGTATAGGTGCTGGCCCATATTGTGATGGACAGGTGCTTGTCCTCCATGATCTCATAGGGCTGTTCGAGAAATTCCTGCCTAAGTTTGCTAAGAGATATGTAAATTTGAAAGACGAGGCTCTAAAGGCTATCACGACTTATAAAGAAGAGGTTGAAAAGGGTATATTCCCATCAGAAAAACACAGCTTCAAATAATGGTTCATTTCCAAAAAGTTGTAATCTGATATAGCAGATTGGAGGGGTTAAGGAGCCGAGGATTCGAGGGTTCAAGTGAAAAGCACTCGAACCCTTGAACCCTAAAATCCTTGAATCCTATTCATTAGCAAGTAACCTACTTAATCTTCTTAATAAGGTTGTTGATAACATCAGTCAGGGTGACGATACCCACGAGTTTCCCTTTATCCACAACAGGAACCTGCTTTACCCTCCGGAGGATCATCGTTGAACCAGCTTTCACGATAGGCATGTTGCTATTTACTGTAATAGGAGGCGCTCCCATAATATCCTTGACTTTCATTTCGAAAAGCTTTTGTGCGCGTTCCTCGACATACTCGAGGTCTGACACATATCGTTCCTCTTCAATAATATCGGGATAGCGTGGCAGAATCGCCTTGAAAATATCTGCTTTTGTAATTACCCCCACAACCTTATCCTTTTCCACAACAACAAGGCCATTAACGTCACACTTGTTAAGGACTTCTACGCATCCTTTCAAAGCATTCTCTGGCTCGATCGTACACACTTTTGTAGTCATGATGTCAGCTACTTTCATGTCTTCCTCCTCTAAGATTTTAAACCCAAGTTATTTTATCACCTTTCTAAGAAAGATTCGAGTTTTTGTAGTATAATTTTTAATTACTGTAAGATAACTAAGGAGTAAAATGATGCTTCCATTTTTTGTGATGGCTAAAACCATATCTGATGCCTGGTTCCAGCTTATTTACAATCTCTTTGATCATGCCTATGCCCAGACAATACAGAAAGGCTCATTTGAGAATGAACAGTACCGGCTGCAGTTTCCGGGCATCGCAGTGTATATTGAACATCCTTACTACGACATGATACCAACCATGCCACCTAACTCAAATATACCTGCCCCCACTACAAAAGAATATATCGAGGATTATTTTGCAAACTACCTCATGGATCCCGAACTGGCTGAGAATGAGACTTACCGGTATGCAAGCAGGATTCATAACAGAATGCCAAAGGGCGGTACACAACTTGAACGCGTTATGGACATGCTCAAGGAGACCCCTCTTACGAATCAAGCTGTTATCGAAATAGCAACACCTGACGATCTCGATATATGCTATGGCAACGATGGAAAGCTTGACCCACCCTGTTTGAGACTGCTGGACTTTAAGGTCATACCTGTAGATAATGAATCTGTACTCACGGTAAGCGCTTACTTCAGGTCATGGGATCTGTGGGCAGGGTTACCCACAAACCTCGGAGGGATAGAGCTTTTAAAACAGTTTATTGCCGGGGAGACATCTCTCAAGAACGGGCCGATGTATGCGTATAGTGCTGGTGCTCATATCTACGGCTATCAAGAAGAAATCGCAAGGTTAAGAACTCTGAGGTTGGCTAAAAGCTGATTGAGGTAATCAGGTTTTTTTCACGGGTAACCTTATCGTAAAGGTAGTCCCCTTTCCAGGCTCGCTCTCCACAGAGATAGTGCCTCTGTGTTGCTGAATGATCTTTAGTGTGAAAGTAAGACCGAGCCCTGGTCCGTATATCTTTGAGGTATAAAAGGGATGAAAAATGCTTTTCAGTTTATCCTTTGGTATACCCTTCCCAGTATCAGATACCTCTATCACCATGCGTCCATCATTTATCGAAGTGGCAATCTTTAATACCTTAGGACTATCTTGCATTGCCTCTATAGAATTTTTTATGAGATTGGAAATGGCTACTTTCATCTGCTCTTTATCACCAGAGATATGGGGAGGATTATCCATTAACTCTGTCTTGACTACAACACCCTTCTCTGCCAATTCCTTTTCATATAATTCAAGGGCTTCTATAATAATACTATTGATGTCTGTACTTTCTAAATAACAGATAGCCATTGTTTTGAGCTCAATTAGCTGTTTGACCATATCTTCCAATTTCAGCACATCATCCATTATCATCTCCATATATTTCTTGTTGGGGTCACCTTCAGGTAGTTTGTCATAAACCCTTTTTGCAAAGCCTCCGATAGAAGCAAGGGGATTCCTGATTTCATGTGCCACCTCATCCATCATCTTTTCCAGAGCCTCTGACTTTTCCTCTTCGACCAATTTTTCGCGTGCTTCTTTGATCGTGAGTAATGATTTGACCCGTGCAGAAAGTTCTTTATAATCGAACGGTTTTGGCAAGTAATCATCAGCACCAATTTCAAGCCCTTTTACCTTATTCTCAATCTCTCCTTTCGCAGTAAGCATGAGAACAGGAACATATTTTGTGTTTTCATCTGCTTTAAGCCTTCGGCAGACCTCATAACCATCTAATTTTGGCATCATGACATCGAGAACGATTAAATCAGGATGGTATTGTTCGACTTTTTGAAGAGCTTCTTCACCATCGTTGGCCTCTGCAGTGTCATATCCTTCAGAGCGGAACCTCTTTCTGAGAAGTTCAACCGTGTCAACTGCATCATCAACAATCAGTATCTTACTCTTTTTCCCCGCCATAGATGCTTTCCCATTTGCCTCTGATATAAGACTTTACCTGATCAGGCAACTCACGGATGTTAATGGGCTTTGAGATGTATCCTTCGCAACCAGCTTCGAGTGCCTTTGCCCTATCTCCTTTCATAGCATGAGCAGTTAAAGCAACGATAGGGGTGCCTTTAAATTCCTCCCGGGATTTCAGCCTTTTTGTAACCTCAT
>DASPRG010000106.1:0-2175 GCA_035624555.1 Thermodesulfovibrionales bacterium | reverse complement strand
AAACTTATATTATTCTTTTAACCAATCGGGTCCACCAGGCTGGAGGAGGCGATGTGAAGGAGTTACGTGCCGAGATTAAAAGGATCGTTGCCGATACGCTTGGACCACTTTCGAGTGAGCAAGTTCTTGCAAGAAGACCTTTACTCAACAATTATTACGAGCTTATGAAAAGGTATGCAGATCAGGATAAACAATTGAAGCATTAACACCGAATCGGTATTCTGGATACTAATCATTCTCATCATTGGCTGGATTTCGCATCTGCTGTCATCTTCAAGGCAGGGGAACAAAGAACGAAGAGCTAAACGCTCGATTCTTACTGGTCGGGGCGAGAGGATTTGAACCTCCGACCCCCTGCTCCCAAGGCAGGTGCGCTAAACCAGGCTGCGCTACGCCCCGAATGTTTGTTTGGTTTATAAACGCAGGCTCTAAGAGTCGTAGACTGAAGCCTGCGACTACTACAACGAAATATCAAAAAAAGAACCGAGCTGCTCTTATTTTTCAGTATTTCAAAATCTCAAGGTAGTCAAGAATATTTTTCAGTTCTTCGTCCCTTGCTTCTACTCTTTGGTTGTTAAAGTATTCGATTGCCTTATCCTTATCACCTTTGAAAAGGGGATCAAGATCTATTGCACGCGTAATAGCAGAGGCAGCATCACCATACCGGTCCTTGGCATTAAAACAAAGAGCGAGGCCGTAATAAGGACGGTAAAAATCCTGCATTCGCTTAACTGCCTCCCTGTAGGAATCAATTGCCTCATCAATACGACCCAATTTATAATAAGCATCGCCAAGGCCATTATATGCTATCTCAGGCTTCTTATATAAAGGATTCTTAATCGCTGCCTTGAATGAATTTATCGCATCAGACCACCTTCCCATTCTTCCATATGTTGCACCGAGGTTGGTATGCGCCTCTGAATAATTCGAGTCTATCTTGATAGCCTTTAAAAATGATTCCTCTGCCTTCTGGAGATCATCGAATTGGAGATAGACCACACCTAATGCATTGAGTGCTTCTTTGTTATCCGGGTCCAATTCGATGGCCTTTTGAAACTCAACATATGCCATCTGTATCTTGTCTTCATTAAAATAAGACCTTCCTAACTCGTAGTGAGCGTTTGCCTTTTCAATATCTTTCCCTGTAGTTACACAGGAAATGAGAAAGAATATGAGAATAACAATAATGCCTCCTTTTCTCACCTGTCACTCCTTCATATGAGTTATTTACTTCTATTAAAACTATCAGAAACAATAAGATAAGTAAAGACTGAAGAGACTTCCTTATAGACCTGCTCCCAGGGAAGTCCTCTGAGATCGAGTTCAAAACCGTCTGGTAAGAATTTAATTTTCCCGTCTCTTTTTTTACGAAGTTCAAAGATATCCTGTGGTTCTACTTTGGTATCAGGAGAGAAAAATATTCGAACCCTCCCCTGTGTATCCAGAATCCTTGTGATGAGGAGTTTCTTTGCCATCATCTTAAGCCTCATGATATCGAGAAGGTTTTTTACCTCCTCTGGCGGTTTCCCGAACCTGTCCTGTATCTCAAATTCAAGGGCTTTTAATGCTTCATCTGTCTTTGATGACGCAACCCTCCTGTACAGGCTCAACCTGAGTGTTATATCATCCACATATTCTTCCGGGATAAAGGCATTAACCCTTAAATTAATTGAAGGTTCAAATTCCTCTTCAATCTTAAGCCCCTTTATTTCAGCTACGGCCTTCTCCAACATTTCAACATAAAGGTCGAAGCCGACAGCATGGATATGTCCTGATTGTTCATGACCGAGAAGGTTTCCTGCACCCCTGATTTCAAGATCCTTCATGGCCAGCCTGAGACCAGCCCCTAAATAACTCATCTCCTTTATTGCTTGAAGTCTTTTCTTAGCTTCTTCAGTGATGATATCTTCGCCAGGTATAAGGAAATATGAATGAGCCTTTACATTGCTCCTTCCAACACGCCCCCTTAACTGATAGAGATCAGCAAGTCCCATCATGTCTGCCCTGTTGATGATGATAGTATTAGCCGTTGGAATGTCAAGCCCTGAGCCAATGATAGCAGTAGCAACAAGGACATCTATTTTACCTCCATAGAATTCGAGCATGATTTTCTCTAGTGCTCTTTCAGGCATCTGTCCATGTGCAACAGATATCCTTGCTGAAGGAAAAAGTCTC
>DASPRG010000094.1:0-10512 GCA_035624555.1 Thermodesulfovibrionales bacterium | reverse complement strand
CCCTTAGTAAAGGGGGATACAGAGGGGTCTCAATTTCTATCAATCCATTCTTTACTTTGAATATTAAATATGGATCAAAACCTATAAATGAATACCTCGCAATCTTCATCGGGCCTTTTATGCTTTCGAGGAGAAAGCTGTTCGGAGAGGCTAAGGACTCATAAATTAATTGTGGGTGCGAATAAGGTATCTCTTCATAAATTGGCGGTGGTTTTCCATTTTTTACAAGCTCTAAGAAATCTCTTTTTGAAGGAGTTATCATTATATGAACTATATCCTGAGTAGCCATGTCATGGCAAGATATGTCACCAATCCGAAAAAATCCTACTTTAAATCAGTAATCTTAGAAGGGGTTTTGCAATGCGATTGGCGAGCAGGAATCCATAAAAAAAAGAAACCAGGATACGCATCAAGTGTGGAATAACGAAAAGCAAAAGGTAGCAGTCTATGCAGTTAATATCTCAAGGTTTATCAGCTCAAGTGCCTTCATAGGATCTGCGTGCTGGAGTATTCCTCTCCCTATGACAAGATAATCAGCACCTTCCCTTATTGCCTCTTTGGGGGTCATCGTCCTCTTCTGGTCATCAGGAGGTGTCCATGAGGGTCTGATACCAGGTGTTACTATTAGAAATCCTTTTCCGCAATGGTCTCTTATCATTGATGACTCTTTTGCAGATGCTATAACGCCATCAAGACCTGCCTTCAAAGCAAGGGCAGCGAGGTTTTTTACATGAGTCCTCAGGCTATGCTGGATTCCGAGCTCATTCAAGAAAACTTCCCTCGAGATACTGGTAAGCACTGTAACGCCAAGGATTTTTGGCCTATCCAGGTTCTCTTTAAGACATACTTCCTCAACACTATCTCTGCATTTTCTCATCATCTCAAATCCGCCGGAGGTATGCACGTTGAACATATGAACCCCAAGCCTTGTTACGACGACGGCTGACTTCGAAACCGTATTCGGTATATCATGAAACTTCAGATCGAGGAAGACTTTCTTACCTTTCTTATTTATATCTTCAATGATCTTTGTTCCTGAGGATATGAAGAGCTCAGGACCTACCTTGAAGATTCCAATATAATCCTTGAATCTTTCTACAAGCTCAATTGCAATATTATGTTCTGCTACGTCGAGAGCAAGTATCAATTTCTCACCAACAGGCATCTCTTAATCACTCCACCTTAGCCAGGGTTATCTTCTTCTGGGCCTGGTACTTTCCTGCTTTATCAGCATAGGATGTTTCGCAAACCTCAGAAGCCTCTAAGAAAAGGACCTGGGCTATTCCTTCGTTTGCATATATCTTTGTTTGAACAGGAGCTGTGTTAGATATCTCTATCGTCACATACCCTTCCCATTCAGGTTCAAGGGGCGTCACATTTATGATGATGCCGCACCTCGCATACGTTGACTTTCCGAGACATATCGCAATGGTCTCTCTTGGTATCCTGAAATATTCAACAGATCGGGCGAGGACAAATGAATTTGGAGGGATTACACATACATCTCCTTTGAAATCAACAAAATTTCCCGGATCAAGTGCCTTCGGGTCAACAATGGTATCATGATTCTTAATAAATATCTTAAATTCGTCAGCTATCCTCATATCATAACCATAGGAGCTCAAACCGAATGAGATAACACCTTCCCTCACCTGTTCATCACTGAAGGGTTCTATCATCCTTTTTGCTGCCATTTCCCTTATCCAACGGTCATTTTTTAGCATGGTATAAACGTTTTCTTTATGATTCTAATTATCTTCTCCTTATCTGCGCAGTATTATATCAATTTCTGCTTTACCTTTGTCTATAAGATTAGTTAAAATTTGACTCTTTAATTTTAAATATTATCTGTTGCTGTTGTCTTGACTATAATCAAAACTTTTTGTTAACTTAGTAAAATTTACTTTAGGAGATTGTATGCCGAAGAAAAAAATGACTGGGAAATCCAAACAACCAAAGACAAAAAAAGTAATGCCAAAGAAAGCAAAAACAAAACCAGCGAAAACAAAAACAGTAAAAACAAAAATAGTAAAGACAAAAACAAAAAAACCGAAAATAGCAAAAACGGCAAAGACAAAAATAGTAGAACCAACAAAGACTAAAAAAGCAAAAGAACTTACTCTTAGAGAAAAAAAGATACAGGATATTAGGAAAAAACTCATAGCCCAGAAAGAAGCCCTCCTTGAAGAAGCTGAGGAAGCTCTCAGTAAACTCCCCGGGCAGACTGTATTTCCAGACCTTGGTGATCAGGCAACAGCAGAGACAGAGAGAAGCTTCATGTTGAGGTTAAGAGGAAGAGAGAGAAGACTTTTAAAGAAGATCGAAAATGCAATAGAAAGAGTAGAACAGGGCACATTCGGTATCTGCGATAGGTGCGGGAATGAGATAGATATAAGGAGACTCGAGGCAAGGCCTGTCACAACCATGTGTATAGAATGTAAGATACAGCAGGAAGAAGAAGAAAAATTAATGGAAATATAAGCCTTACTTTTCTACCTTCAAGCCATACCTGTCGCGTAAAGCATCACCTAAGGTATTAAAACAGAGAGCAGTAATTGCTATCATTAACCCAGGGAAAAATACCATCCATGGCGCCGAAGAGATATACGACCTGTTTGCACTAACCATAGATCCCCATGTTGCTGTCGGAGGTTGAGCCCCTAACCCTAAAAAACTTAACGACGCCTCTGTTAATATATACCCTCCAAGTTTTAACCCCATCATCACGAGTAACAGTGGAATACATTGTGGCATGAGATGAACAAAAAGAATCCTTATCCAGCTACATCCCAGAGCCCTTGCTGACTCTACGAAGGTAGCTTCTTTCACAGTAAGGATGTGTCCCCTGATAAGTCTGGCAAATGAGGCCCACCCGACTGCGGTAATAGCTATCATCACCGTATAAATACCAGGTGGAAGTAAAATAGAAATACCTATAGCAAGGAGAAATGCAGGAAAAGAGAGTACTAAGTCAACGATAGCCATAATACCTGTATCAATCTTCCCCCCTAGATAGCCTGAACAGAGGCCCACAATCAGCCCAATCCCCATAGACAGGAATGTGGCCATGATGGCTACAATTATTGAAATCCTTCCCCCATAAAGCACCCTTGAAAGAATATCCCTGCCCTTACTGTCAGTTCCAAGGATATGTTGAAAACTCGGGGGCTCTTTTATGCTATCGAGGTCTATCTTGTCAGGATCATAAGGGGATATAAAAGGTGCAGAAAAAGAGAGCAACGATATTAAAAACAAGAGGGCTATGGAAATCTTACCTGCTTTTCTCATATAACCTTATTCTTGGATCAAGGTAATGATACAGGACGTCAACAAGGAGATTGACGAGGACAAAAATAACGGTACCGACAATGATGCATCCCATGATCACAGGATAATCCCTCTTTATTATCCCCTCCATGGTAAACCTTCCCATACCATCCCATCCAAAGATTGTCTCTGTCAGGACTGCACCATTTAGATAGCTTCCAAAATCAAGGCCGATGACAGTCACGAGAGGTATGAGTCCATTCTTAAACACATGGAAGAAATTTATTTTAAGCTCAGTTATACCCTTTGCCTTCGCAGTAGTAACAAAGGGCATATCGAAGATTTCCAGGAGTGTACTCCTCGTAACCCTTGTCAGGGTACCGAGAGCAGGGAGAGAAAGGGTTATAGAAGGGAGAATGAGAAATCTTAGGTTGCCTGTACCAGAAGGAGGAAAGAATTTAAGCCAAAGGCTGAAGAAAAGCATGATCAAAAGTCCGCTCCAGAAAACTGGAATGCTCAATCCTGTTACCGAAATTGATGATATAACTCTGTCTGTAATTGTTCCCCTTTTATAAGCAGAGACAAAACCCCAAAAAAGGCCAAAGGGGATAGCTATAAACATAGCTCCCAAAGCAAGTTTCAGGGTGTTTGGAAATTTTAAAAGGAGATCATCGAAAACCTTTCTGTTCGTGTAGTATGAACGTCCGAATTCCCCTTTCATGAGCAGCTTTATATATCCGAAATACTGTATGAAAATATTTTTATCAGAACCAAGTTCCTTTCTTATCTTCTCTATAACCTCTGGCTGTGCCCTCTCTCCTACCATACTGAGAACTGGGTCGCCTGGCAATGCCTTTGTAAGGGTAAAGGTAAGAGATGTAACACCAAGAAGGAGTGGAATAAGAAGAAGCAGTTTTTTAATCAGATATGCCTTCATTTTTTATATAGCTTTTTTGTTCATACATCTATGGACCTTCACAAAGACACCCTTGTCTCTGTGATGTATTGTATCAATCATCCACAAAACCATCAATATCAAGTCAAAAAGGATGATATTCCTCCCTCCATATTCTGATATAATCAGGTACCAATGAATTTAATTATCTTGGGCAGCGGAACATGTGTGCCTTCTTTAAAGAGAAATGCACCTGGATATTATCTCGAGGTCTTCGATAAGAAAATCCTTGCAGACTGCGGAAACGGTACAATTCTTCAGCTTGAAAAAGTGGGGAAGAGCTACAAAGACATAGATGCTGTCTTCATTACCCATACCCACCCAGACCATATCTCAGGTCTCATGCCCTTCATACATGCCCTCTTGGCTACACCTAATTTTAAAAGGGAAAAAGACCTGTTGATTGTCGGGCCCAGGGGTCTTAAAAAATTCTACGAATCCTGTATTAGTCATGTTATGAAAAAACCGAAAAGTTTTACCATCGATGCAATCGAGATTGAAGATAAGCTTGATTTGGGATATCTGCACGTATTTTCAAAAAAGACAGTACACTCAGAAAACAGTATCGCCTACAGGTTTGAGGATGGAGGAAAATCCATTGTCATTACTGGAGACTGTGATTATGACGAAGGGATTGTCGAACTCTCACAGGATGTCGACCTCCTTATTATAGACTGTTCTTTCCCAGATGCTATGAAGGTGCCGGGTCATTTAACCCCAAAAGAATGTGGTCTTGTTGCAAAAAAGGCAAAAGCAAAAAAACTCATTCTTTCCCATCTCTATCCCTCTTCTTATCCTGATTCTGAAAAAATAAAGGAATGCAGGGTGGTATTTGATGGCGATGTATTATTGGCAGAGGATCTCATGGAGGTCAATGTCTAATGGGGGATTAACCCCAATAATGCAGACATTGCTCAAAAATTTATTTAACTCGATGATTTATTGGGAGTATCTTTATTAGTTATATTCATAAAAATATTTCGTAAACCATCAGTTAAAGGTACATTAAGGTATCGAAAAATAAATTTTTTCACAACATCTGCATTATGCAGATGCATTTTTCGGGTTAACCACTTATATCTTGTTATTCCCACAGACTGACTTAATAAGAAAATGAGGCATGTGTAAGCCTTATTCTGTATCTGGAAGTTCAGTAGGGTAAGCTTTGAGTGTAGACCGTTCCCGGTTGCGAATAATATCGATCGCCAAGGGAACCCCAATGGGATGACGCGCCAGAGATAGCTGAAGATCATCAGTAGATGCAATCGATATATTCCCCAGCTGTATAATGATGTCTCCAGGCTTTATCATGGCATTAGCGGCTGCAGAATCTGGCTGAACTTCGGTGACCAATACAGCAGTGTGACTTTTGATGCGGTAGCGAACTATTAGGCGACGATCCAGAGTTATCGTCTGCCCGGAAACACCGAGGTAGGATCTCTTTACACGACCTTCATGTATGAGCTGTGAAGCAACCCACTTCGCTGTGTTTATGGGTATAGAAAAGCATATTCCCTGTGAACCAGCAATGATCGCAGTATTTATTCCTATAACACGCCCGCGAGAATCCACCAATGGCCCACCAGAATTACCAGGGTTGAGTGCTGCGTCAGTCTGTATAACATTCTCAATTACCCTGCCTGTTTGTGCCCGGAGAGTTCTACCCAAGGCACTGATAACACCAGCAGTCACAGTTGTTTGAAATCCGAGGGGATTACCGATAGCAACTACGAGTTGACCTACTCTAAGCTGAGAAGAATCGCCCAGTTCAGCTGTTGGAAGGCCTGATTCCAGTATCGAAAGAACAGCCAGATCACTATGCGGATCATTGCCAACTATCCTGGCAGAAAAGTCCCGCCCATCCTGGAGACGAAGCTCAATTCTTTCTGCAGATTGCACAACATGGCTGTTCGTGAGTACATAACCATCCGGGGTAATTATTACACCGCTTCCAACACCTTTAATTTCAGAGACGCCACGACGCTTCAGCTGTTCCGGAGCACGCATTGCTAATCCAACACTTACTACAGCAGGGCCGATGCGCTCAACAGCCATGATTACCGTCTGTGAGTAAGCATCCAGTATCTCTGCATCAGTAGGTCGGGTTTCAACTGAACTGTTTAGACTACTGGGGTCAGAACGAACACGCTTCAATCTCACTGACACCACCTGTTCACTGATTATTATAGTATTCAGGCACCTTCACATTCCGTAAAAATTCTGCACTTATTTCAGGTACCAGTGAATTGACATGCATGCCTGTGCCAAGTTCAAAACCGGTAGCCATATCCACCCGTGGAACGATGCTCATATACCAGTGGATAAATTCTGAGTTTGCATTGCTTGGTTTCCCGGACCTTATGACATAATTGAAATCAGGACAATCCAACCCGACGCACAATTTTGCCATGATAGATTTCAGATTTACTGCAAGATCCTGTATCTCTTCTGGCCGTATGTCCGCAAAACAACCAGCATGCCTCTTAGGAAATATCCAGATATGGAATGCTGAAAGCGCAGCATAAGGAATAAAAGATAGGAAATGTTCTGTATTAAAGAGAACTCTCACCCCATCTTGTAACTCATCATATATAGTTTTACAAATCAAACAATCACCAGTCTCATCAAAAAATGTCATGGAGGCTTCATACCTTTCTCGGATCTGAAGAGGTGTTATGGGTATTCCCACTATCTGAGAAAGGGGATGCTCTATAGAGGTTCCTGCTGAAGGACCGTCATTCTTGAAGATAATTATATATTCAACCCTTGGGTCTCTGTATATTTCTGTAAAACGCTCTTTATAGGTCTGGATTACGCCCTTCAATTGTTCAATAGGCATCGTTGCCGTTGTCAGGTTATGAATGGGAGTCTCAACAATAAGCTCGTGGACGCCGACCCCGTTAACACCTTTCTTCACTCCGAGATCCCATCTTTTTCTTTCACCTTCTTCTGAGAGTTTTGAAAATTTGTGCCTCACAACTCTTATGTTCCAACCCTTGCCATCATGAACTCTGAATACTTCATCTGGCGTTCTTGACTCATTGCCAGGGCAGAATGGACATGTTTCAAGGAACTCCGGATGTCTTTTTTTCACTCTCCGTATTACAAAATCTTCAGGTTTTTTACTCTTCTCTTTTGCAATGATTACCCACGCACGTGTTATTAAATTTAATCGTATCTCAGTCATTTTTCACCTCTTTATACCTTAACTAAATGAAAAACCCTACAGCAAGACCGCAGGGTTCTTTTATTTCTTTTTCTTATCTCCACATGTAGGGCAGTCTGGGTCTTTCTGGGCTTTAAAAATCCTGAACTCTGTTTTACCTCCATCCCATACAAGAAGTTTTTCTTTAATATTTGTACCAATGCCAGTCAGATATTTAATGGTCTCGATGGTCTGGAGAGACCCGATAACCCCTGGGGTTGCTCCGAGAACAGGAAAGACCTCACCCGGGGGGGCTTCGGGGAACAGGCAACGAAGACAGGGAGTTTCTGGAGATTGAATGAACGAGAGCATACCATCCATTCCTTTAATACTCCCATAAACCAGAGGTATATTCTTCCGAATAGCTGATTCATTTAAAAGATACCTCGTTGGAAAATTGTCCATACAATCCACAATAATATCTGCATCACCGACAAGTTCATCCACATTTTCGGCAACGATTGTTTCTAAAAGAGCTCTTACTTTTACATGAGGGTTCATTTTTTCAATGGTATGTTTTCCAGAGACTGCCTTATTTGTGCCTATTCTCGTATGGTCATGCAATATCTGTCTGTTGAGGTTTGTCCAATCAAGATTATCAAAGTCACAGATTCTTATATTGCCTATGCCGGCAACAGCAAGATAAATTGCAACGGGAGAACCCAGGCCACCTGCACCTGCAATAAACACTGTTGAATTCTTGAGTTTCTCCTGTGCCGTCTCACCCCAGTGATCAATCAACATCTGCCTGTGATAACGTTTAAGTTCTTCTTCCGAAAAAATCATCTCTTTACTCCCGAGATTTTTATAATACCATTACTCAAGCTTATGATATAAAAAAAGGACTATTTTATCAAAAGATTCTACAAAAATGAGAGGAATTACAAGAGCTATATTTAGCCCATATTATTCATAAAATTGATGGCAGATGTTGTATTCGAGCGGCTTTAAATTCTTTCGCAGAAAGAATTTACCTCGGAGGCTCGATCTGCATCGAGCCGAGAATGAGCGAGAATATTACATCTACCAAGGGGTTTAAAATCTACGAATTAATGGGGTTAAATAAAAAACTGAAATAGCTTTCTATGTCTTGGACTTCAATAAGGTTCTTTTTAGAGAGTAACCCTACCCTATTTAGGGCGTCCCCTTTCCATTACTTTTGCAAAATTCATCCTGAGTTCATAAAGAAGGCTCCTCAGGGCTTGTTCTTCTTCCGGAGTAAGATTCCCTTTGGTTTTTCCTTCGAGAACTCCAATCACATCAATTAGGTACTTAGCATCATGGAGACTTATTCCTGTGGAATCTGGTCCGAGCCCCATGGCGTTATAGGCCATTGCAGATAGGTTCATAAGAAAGGAGATAAAATCTGATTCATTTGGGGGAGATGGCTGTGCTTCAGGTTCAGGTAGTTTCTGTTCAGGTTTTGGTTGTGACTTTGGCTCTTCAGAATATTCCTGTTTTATATTTCCTTCGACGTCTAACCTTCTCTTATCTCTTACCTGAAATTCCTCACCCATCAATTTACTTTATGAATTCTTACGAGAATTGTCAATTGAGTCATTTTCTACGACAGAATGAAGAACCCTGCAGTAAGCTGCAGGTAATGCGCTCGCTATTTCGTTTCAAAAGTTAAGATGTTTCCTTTTCATAATTTCCTTTCTTGTCGAACCAAAGGCCTCCTGGTTTTTCTTCTATCAAGTACCTCTGCAAGCAAAGGAAGAAGGAGGGAACCACCTGGAAGTAAGAAGATAATGAGCGCAGGGACGATCTTAGAGATGCTTTTCAGATGATTTTTAATTTCTCGTTTCTCTTCCTTTGTCCAATTTTGATCCGTATTTCTCTGTTTCATGAGTAGCTGCATAAGCCCCTTCACTGCAAGAACCTCTTCCAGGATGAGCGCCTTGTTCGTAGCGATAAGCCTTTTAAAATACGCTATTATCATATATCAATTGGAATTATACTCTTAAAACACAAAAATGCGGCAAAAGGATTTCCAGAATATTGCTACGGAAATCTCATAATACGGCGGAGCATGAATACTGGATTTGTGTCCCTCAAAAGGAAGAACACCACTCAAAAGAAGCCAGAAGCCATTATCTGTTCATTCTAAATTTTATTCGACTAAAACCTTTTTCTCTTTCTTCTTCGCCTCCTCGGTTTTTGGTATCCTTATTTCAAGTACTCCTTCCTTAAATTTCGCCGACGCCTTTTCTGTATGCACCTCTGTAGGCAGGCGGAGAGATCGTGTAAAGGAACCATATGAACGTTCCATCCTGTAATAATTCTTCTTCTCGACCTTCTCCTCCTTCTTCTTCTCCCCGGAAATAGTTACGATATCATCTGTTACTTTCACATCTATATCCTCTTTACTCATTCCGGGCAACTCTGCCTTTACTATTACCTCATCTCCTTCTTCAAAGACGTCTACAGATGGAGTCATCTCTTCAATCTCAGGCATCCTTAATCTCGGAAACCAAGAAGGTCTCATTAAAGAGAACGGTCTTCTGAAAAAGTCCTCGAACCACCTCTCCATTTCCTCAAAGGTTGAAGGGGCTTTTGATGGTTCAACCTTTACTAACTCTTTTTCCTTTTTCTTTGCCATAATTTCACCTCCTGAAATGATAGTTTTAATATTATTAAACAAAACTACTATTAAAAATCAACAAAAGACATTTATTATTCTTTTTACAAAATTTATTTTACAAATAGGTTGTGTGATATAATTTTTACATGTTCTAAAGAATAGCTGTTGGGAGGAGTATGATAAACAGAATGCCGTTCTTATGGTCTATAAAAAGGATTAAATGATTTTAGAGTAAGTTCAAGGATATCTTATGAATATTCAAGAAAAAGTAAAAGAGATCATAAGGATATTAAAAAAAGAGTATCCCGATCTCAGGACAGCTCTCAATTTCAACAACCCATTTGAGCTTCTCGTTTCAACCATACTTTCTGCACAGACTACAGATGCCCATGTAAATAAGGTAACAGATACATTGTTTAAAAAATACAGATCTGTCAAAGACTATGCGAATGTATCAATCGAGACGCTCCAGAAGGATGTAAGCTCAATAAATTTTTATAA
>DASPRG010000093.1:0-20485 GCA_035624555.1 Thermodesulfovibrionales bacterium | reverse complement strand
TTTCGTTGGGTTTGACACTCTGCTAAGAGCACTCCTCAGAAGGGATATACCCCTGAGAGTATATGGCCCTGCAAACATAACGGACTGTATCGAGGGCAAGCTAAAAGGTTATACATGGAATCTTATCAAGGAATATCCTCTTAAGATAAAAGTCGTTTGTGTAAAAGAGGACAAAATAACCAGTTCAAGTTTTTCTGCTGAAAATTGCTTTGAAAGGATTGAAGATGGTGTGTCCATCTTTGACGGCACCATCTTGAGGGAACCTCTGTTCAGGGTAAAGGCTATCCAGTTAGATCATCAGGTCCCATGTCTGTCTTTCTCCCTCGAAGAAGAATTTCACATTAATATCAATAAGGCTGCCTTACATGAGATGGGACTTCCTGTTGGACCATGGCTCTCAGAGCTGAAGAATGCTATGAGAGAACAAAAATCAGGGGATACTGAGTTCATAATCTCTAACAGGAAATATACCCTCAAGGAGTTGAAAGAAATTACTCAGATAACAAAAGGGCAGAAGGTTTCATACGTTACTGATGTATCTTTAAGTGACGAAAATATTAGAAAGATTATTGAGCTTGTGGCCGACTCTGATACCTTCTACTGTGAGGCCTATTTCCTGGAAAAAGACAGAGATAGGGCATTAGAGAGGTTTCATCTCACAGCAAAGACTGCCGGAAAAATTGCAAAAGAAGCAAAGGTAAAGAATCTTGTCGTCATGCACTTTTCACCTAAGTACAGAAAAGAATCAGAAACCCCGGAAGATGAAGCAATGAGGGAGTTCAGAGGTTTAACCCCACCATCCTCCCCTTAGTAAGGGGAGGTTAAGGAGGGGTCCTGAAAGCTGATATTGCATTAACTCCGCAAAACCCAAAGGAATTGGAGAGACCAGTCCTTGAATCCTATTTATTATTGACCTCGCCTCAAGGGTCTATTAAACTTAATTCATGGAGTCAGGCAAAGACAGAAGGCGGTTTACAAGATATAAACTGACGTCAGAAGTAACAGCTTCTCTTGGGGGAGACTTTTTCAGGGTTAACATCAGTGAGTTCTCATTAGGAGGGCTCAGCTTACATATCGATAAGAAGCCCCTCTCTCCTGGCGATATCATAGACCTCAAGATAAAAGACCTCAACCTTGATATCCAGGGCAGAGTTGTCTGGGCAAAGCAAGAAGATCCCTTTCTGAGGGTAGGAATAGAGAGGTTGTCAATCTATGGCAACTTAAAACACTTCCCCCTTTCAGATGTATTTCTTGGTCTCCAGAGGTCAGAGAAGACAGGTATCCTTGAGATGAAAAATGGCCCTGTCTTGAAAAAGATATGCATCAGGAACGGTGATATAATCTTTGCTACATCGAACCAGGAGGAGGACCGTCTTGGAGAGGTTCTGGTGAAGGCTGGGAAACTAACCCTTGAACAATACTACCAATCTATTGAATCCATGAAAAAGACAGGGAAGCGTCAGGGTGCGGTTCTTGTTGAACTTGGCTATCTCAAACCCAAAGACCTAATCTGGGCAGTAACGCATCAGGTTGAGGAGATTATCCTGAGCCTTTTTCAGTGGGAAGATGCAGAGTTTGAATTTAAGGAAATTCCTCTGCCTTCAGATGAGGTCATAACCCTGAAACTCAGTGCAGCAAATCTTATCTATAGAGGGATTAAGAGAATAGATAATTTCACCTATCTGAAAGATGGCTTTTTCCCTGTAGATGTGGTGCTGGACTATTCTGCCAACCCGATGGATCTCTTCCAGGATATCAGACTTGAAGAACAGGATAAAGAAATCCTTTTCCTCATAGATGGAAGCCGCACAATAGGTGAGATACTATCCTTATCGCCTTTAGACAATTTTGAAACCTTGAAGATTCTTCATGGCCTTTTAAGTGCAAGGATAATTGAAATCAGGGAGAAAGGTCAGATTGAAGATAAAATAAGTAAAGATACACTTAAAGGATTCGAAGGTGAATTAGATACGGCCTTTTTAGAAAAAGTTGATGAAATCTATGACAGACTTGACTCAACAAATTACTATGATATCTTTGGCATAACAAAAAGTGCAACACTTAATGAAGTCAAAGAGGCCTATTATAAAAAGACTAAAGAGTTTCACCCTGATAGACACTTTTATCTCCCTTCAGAGACCCTGAAGAACAAATTGAACGCTCTCTTTTCCTTTCTCACGAAGGCATACAAAACCCTTTCTGATGAAGAAATGAGGAAAGAATATAATCAGAGCTTAATAGCATGTGGCACTGAAAGAGCCGAGAGTCGCAATGTAGAGCTTGCCAGAGATAAATTTGTAGAAGGCAAAGAAGCCCTCAGGAAAAGGTACTATAATGAAGCAGCGGAATTATTCAGGCAGACTATTTATTTCGATAGCACGGTAGCGGTTTACCATTTCTGCTTTGGTCTGGCGTTAGAGAAGGAGAACAAATTTCAAGAAGCAGAAGAATCTATAACAACGGCCCTGAAGCTTGATCCCGATAATGCTGATTATATAGCAGAACTCGGCCACATCTACCTTGAATTATACTTAAACTCAAGGGCGAAGGAAACCTTTGAAAAGGCATTAGAACTCGATCCCTCTAATGAAAGGGCAACCGAAGGATTACAGAAAATAGGGAGTCCTTCCCGGGTTTGAAAGAGTATTTATTTCCGCTCGTCTTAATAGCAGACAGGCTTAAATTATTGGAAAGTGCCAAAAAATCTCATATCAGTGACAAATTATGTCAAAGGGCCATTTAAATACATCCAAAAGAGAGCCAGTTATCGGAAAACTGGGAGCTAGTTCATAAAATTAAAAAGCAAAAGCCATGTATTTAAGAAGGTGTGAAAGCTAATCAGCCAAAATAAGAGCTGAAAGTAACAACGTCAAGCTAAATATACTGGTAGTGGTGCGAGAGAGGGGAGTTGAACCCCTACGGAGTTACCCACTGGATCCTAAGTCCAGCGCGTCTGCCAGTTCCGCCACTCTCGCAGTTTACCGCTTGTATCCTATGGGGGGGATAGGGAGACCTGTTTCATAGAGCCTGTGAGGTAACGCCCTTTCCTCTGCAATTCCTGCCATTGGAGTTGAAGTCTTATTTGACCTTGCAACCATGATAAAAACAGCCGCATGGCTTATAATCCCGATATCTGCGATAAATTCTTTTCCAGGATCAACATCTATGTATTGGCTACCTATCCTTTTGTTTACAGCTATATCAAGATAACTCTTTGCATTCTTCCCATCAAAATCTACACCGGTAACGTCGTATAGCCTGATGTTGATGTGACCTGCATGCTTTTTGAAGGTACCCTCTGTTATCTCCCAATAAATAAACAACTTTCTCGGATCGACAATCATGAGGGCGATACTGTCTTCGCCATATTCTTCAGGTAATATCTCAATAGGAAGAGGGGGATATCTTTCTTCTTTTTCTGGATGCAAGACCTTTTTGGGTATGCTCTGTACAGCTTTTTTATGTGGTACAACTTTCTTAGCCGTAATCCTTCTTTTAGGTTTTACAGTAACTGTCTTTTCTTCCACTTTTTCCCCTATAGGAATGATAATTTTCTTCTTAGTCTTTTTAGTAACTTTTTTCTTCTTTGCTTTTTCCCCTTGCTTGACCTTAACCTTTTTCGTTTCTTTCTTTACAGTCTTCTTTGCAGTTTTCTTCTTTTCTATTTTAGGCTTACCTGTTGCAACCTTCCTTTTTTTTGCAATAACCTTTTTAGTCTTCGTGCTTACCTTTGTCTTTTTGGAAGATGTTTTCACACCCTCTTTCTCTTTAGATTCTTTCTTCTTCATGGGTACCCCCTTTTTAAAGGTATATTTTAGCAGAAATTCTCCTTTTCAATGTATCTCTGACCAGCTTCTCCCGTGACCAATGTCAACCTTTATAGGCACCGAAAGCTCTACTGCCTTTTCCATCTTTTCTCTGACAAAATCTTCAACTGTTCTGAGTTCTTGCGCTGGAAGCTCAAATAAAAGTTCATCATGAACTTGTAGAATCATCTTTGCCTTCAAACCCATCTCCTCAAGACCCTTCCATATCTGTATCATAGCAATTTTAATAATGTCTGCTGCTGTTCCTTGAATTGGAGAGTTTATTGCGAGCCTTTCACCCTGCTGTTTTATTGTTAGGTTCTGATTTTTAAGCTCCGGAATAGAACGCCTCCTGCCAAAGAGTGTTACCACATAACCTCTATTTTTTGCACCCTCGAGGGTTTCCTCTACGTATCTTTTAACGCCAGGATGTCTGTCAAAATATTGTTCTATATACTTTCTCGCATCCTCCCTTGAGATACTGAGTGTTTCTGACAATCCAAAGGGCGATATTCCATAAATAACCCCGAAGTTTACTGTCTTTGCAATCCTCCGCATGTCAGGTTTAAGTTTATCTATTGTAACGCCAAAGAGTTCAGATGCTGTCCTTGCGTGGATATCGAGGTCTTTTCTGAAGGCCTCGAGCAGACCTCTGTCCTGGCTCAGATGGGCAAGGATCCTTAATTCTACCTGTGAGTAGTCGGCTGAAAGCAGTATTTTACCTTCTTCTGCTACGAAGGCCTTCCTTATACGTTTTCCCCAATCCCCCCGGATAGGAATGTTTTGCAAATTCGGCTCGCTGCTGCTCAACCTCCCTGTAGCAGTTGCTGTCTGATTGAAGGAGGTGTGTATCCTCCCTGTTTTTACATTTACTAACTGAGGCAACGCATCCACATAGGTCGTCTTAAGCTTGTTCAGACTTCTATAATTGAGAACCTCCTGTGGAAGCTCATGAAGCTCTGCAAGTTCTTCAAGGACGCTTAATTCTGTCGAGAAACCTGTCTTGGTCTTTTTTGTGGGCTGAAAACCGAGGCGTTGAAACAAGACCTTGCCCAGCTGTTTTGGTGAGTTTATGTTAAACTCTTCTCCTGCAAGAAAATATATCCTTTTCTGGATTCCGTCAAGCTCTCGTTCGAGTTCTTTTGAGATGCAGTTCAGCATCTTCGTATCTATCTTAACCCCAGCCTTTTCCATGTCAGCTAAAACATAGATAAGGGGCATCTCTATATCAAAATAAACCTTTTCAAGTCCTTCTTCTTTTAACCTGTTGAAAAGGATTTCTTTTAATTCAAAAATAAGCCCCACAGTATCTGCAGCATAGGAAGCAGCCTCTTCTATCGGAATATCTGCAAAAGAACCTCTTTTACCTAGAACTTCCATTAAAGTTCTCTTTCTCCTTGAAAGGTATTCAAGGACAACTTCTTCAAGATTGTGATTAGGCTTGTTCGGGTTAATGAGATATGACGCAACCATCGTGTCAAACAGAGTTCCTTCGACGGTGATACCTTCTCCTCCGAGCATGATAATGCCAGATTTGCTATCATGACCTATCTTTAATATGGACCTATCTTTAAAGATCGAGGAAAGCACTTTTACCATGTCTTCCTTTTTTATCTGAGGAGGTAACCCTTGGTATATGTGGGAAATGGGGATATAGTAAGGGTGACCTTTCTCGATACATAAGGCTAGGCTAACAAGGCTGTCTGTTAAAGGATTACCACCTTTTTTAGAGGTGGATGCCTCGGTACTGAAAGAAAATTCTCCTTCAGAGGTAGATTTTATGTATGCCACGATCTCTTTGAGCCTATCGAGGGAAAAAACTGTTTCGAATTCTCTTGCTCTCGATACCTCTGCAGGAATGAGCTTCATGAAGCTGCTGAATTCGAATTCCTTGAAGAGAGACAGGAGTAGAGACCAATCAGGCTCTCTCAATCTGGTTTCTTCTACCTCAATATCAAGAGGTACAGAAATATCAATAGTTGCAAGTCTCTGACTCAACCGAACCATTTCTGCATGTTCAGAGATGAGTCTTCTCAGTTTTTCTTTTTTGATCAAGTCTGTGTGGCTCAATAGCTCTTCAAGGCTTTTTACATGGGAAAGGATTTCTTTTGCTGTCTTTTCACCGATACCTTTAATCCCCGGGATATTATCAACTGCATCTCCTGTAAGTGCCAGATACTCTGTGACTCTCTCTGAACCTACGCCGAATCTCTCTTCGATATATTCTTCATCGAGGATCCTATCTTTCATTGGATCGTAAATCTTTATTCCCTTGCCAACAAGCTGGAGCATATCCTTGTCTGCCGTAACGATGAATACATCTACGCCTTTTGATGCTAAACTCTTTGCGATAGTGCCGATGAGGTCGTCTGCTTCATAGCCGGGCATCTCGAATATCTTTATATTGAAGGCCGAGATCAACTTCCTTATATGTGGCATCTGCTCTATGAGCCCCCGAGGGGTTTCAGGCCTGTGGGCTTTGTATTCTTCAAAAATTAAGTGCCTTTTTGTTGGGACAGGTGAATCAAAAGATACGATGATACCATCTGGTTTTTTTTCTCTGATGATTTTAAGAAGCATGTTGATAAAGCCATAGACGGCATTGGTAGGAAATCCTCCTGAAGTTGAAAGCTCTTTTATCGCATAGTAAGCTCGGTAGGCATAAGAGTTTCCGTCAATAAGATAAACAGTCATGGTGTTTGACAAAGTGTCGGTATTATTTTACATTAAAATATCAACAAATATACGAGGAGGAGAAATTGCTTCAAACTGTAGAAGATATCAGTACGACAAAGAAGCGCCTCAGGATAGAGATTCCGGCAGATATTATCGAAAGGGAGATAAAAGACTCTCTCGAAAGAGTGAGACAGAAGTCGAAATTGCCGGGTTACAGGCCTGGCAAGGCTCCAATGAATCTGATAGAAAAGCGCTATTGCAAACAAGTTGAGGCAGAAGTGCTTGAAAAGGTCATCCCTGAGTTTTATAACAAGGCGTTAAAAGAAGCAGACCTTAAACCTGTCACAATGCCTGTATTTGATGAAAAATTAAACTTTCAGAGAAACAATTCCCTCAATCTTTCGCTTACTGTTGAGGTGATGCCCAAGATTGAAAACATTGATTATACAGGAATAAAGGCGAAGGATATCCCTATAACTGTCGATGAGTCCGAACTAGAACATTCCATTGAAAACCTTCAGAAACAAAAAGCGCTATATGAAGTTGCTGAAAAAGAGATTGAAAAGGATGACCTTGTCACCTTTGATTGGGTTGACGGTGAAATAATTGGGGAAGAAACTATCCCTTCTCTTAAGGAACAGATATTGAAACTGGGTAATGAGTTACTTCCTATGGACATTGAGGAAAAATTGGTGGGAAAGAAAAAAGGGGAAACCGTAGAAATTACCACGACACTTGGTGAGGATTTTAGAGTGAAAGAACTTGCTGGTAAGACAGTAAAAGGGAAGATTGTGATACAAGAAGTGAAAAAGAAAATTCTACCAGCAATAGATGATGAATTTGCAAAGGACCTTGGTTTTGAAAATATATCGCAATTGAAAGAAAAGATAAAGGAAAATATCTATAAATACAAGAAAGAACAGGCCGTGAAAATTCAGAAGGCAGAAATTCTCCATAAAATTATTGGGACCCATGATTTTGAAGTCCCGGAAACAATGCTCGGCAATGAGTTGGATTCTCTTATAATGCAATCAGGGATGTCTGATGAACAATACAAGGCAGGAGGAGCAGAAGATATACAAGGTGCAGATATGATAAATAAGACATCTGAGGAAAGCAGGCCAGAGCAAGAAAAAAAGAACAATGAAGAAAAGCTCTCTGAACTGAAAGAGAAGGCTTTGAGAAATGTTCGTGCATCTGTCATTATTAATGCCATCGGCAAGAAAGAGGGTATAATGGTAACGGAAGATGAGGTGAAGGAGCGAATCCATCTTATAGCGAAAAAGCTTTCTGCCGAACCAGAGGCTGTCATGAACTTCTATAGAACGAAAGATGGATCTCTGGAAGGCCTGAGGCAAATGATCTTTGAAGATAAGGTGCTGGATTTACTTTTGTCTAAAGCCATTTTGGAGGAAGGAGAATAAATGAGTATTATTCCTATTGTTATTGAGCAGACAGGTCGATCAGAAAGGGCCTATGACATTTACTCAAGACTCCTGAAAGACAGAATTATTTTCATTGGCACAGTTATCGATGATCATGTGGCGAACACGGTTATAGCGCAGCTCCTATTTCTTCAGACAGAAGATCCTGACAAAGATATTCATCTCTATGTTAATTCACCAGGTGGCATAGTGTCCTCAGGCCTTGCAATATACGACACAATGCAATACGTCAAGCCAAATATTGCAACTTACTGTATCGGCCAGGCAGCGAGCATGAGCGCTCTTCTCCTCGCTGCTGGTACAAAAAGCAAGAGATTTGCGCTTCCTCATTCAAGGATTATGTTACATCAGCCCATGGGCGGTTTCCATGGACAGGCCACGGATATCGAAATCCATGCTCGGGAGATACTCAAAATGAAAGATACTCTGAACAGGATACTTTCAGACCACACAGGGCAATCTCTTGAAAAGATACAGGCAGATACAGACAGAGATTTCTTTATGTCAGGAGAGGAAGCAAAAGAATACGGGATAGTTGATGCAGTAATCCGCACCATGAAAACAGATGACAAACCAACCCCGTCACTGAAATAGAGCGGAGTAGATATGGCCAAAAAGGATGAAAGCTTACCAAAATGTTCTTTCTGTGGTAAGGGGCATGATGAGGTAAAAAAGCTTATTGCAGGTCCCTCAGTTTATATATGCAATGAGTGCGTTACGCTCTGCAATGAAATCATTGCAGACGCCTACCATACGGAGGTTGAAGGTCCTGTTTTTCCAAAGCTTCCCACACCAAAGGAGATCCACCATTTCCTTGGTGATTATGTTATAGGTCAGGAGAGGGCGAAGAGGATACTCTCCGTTGCTGTATATAACCACTATAAGAGAATATACAGCCCCAGTAAATCAGAAGTAGAACTACAAAAAAGTAACATACTCCTGATAGGTCCTACGGGTACTGGAAAAACCCTTTTTGCTCAGACATTAGCAAAAATTCTTGATGTACCTTTTGCAATAGCTGATGCGACGACTCTTACAGAAGCTGGTTATGTCGGTGAAGATGTGGAAAATATTATTCTGAAGTTACTCCAGGCGTCAGAATATGACGTTGAAAAGGCGCAGAGAGGCATCGTATATATTGATGAGATAGACAAGATCAGCAGGAAATCAGAAAACCCCTCAATAACGCGAGATGTATCAGGCGAAGGTGTGCAGCAAGCTCTTCTTAAGATAATTGAAGGCACCATGGCTAATATACCACCTCAGGGCGGAAGGAAACACCCGCAACAAGAATTTATCCAAATTAATACAACAGATATCCTATTTATATGTGGTGGCGCTTTCGTTGGACTTGAGAGCATCATTGAACAGAGAACAGGACAAAAAATCGTGGGGTTTGGTCATGATAACCTGACAAAAAAGGAGAAAAAGATAGGTGAGATCCTCAGTCTCGTTGAACCTGAGGATCTGATAAAATATGGCCTCATACCGGAGTTTGTAGGAAGGTTACCCGTTGTGGCAACCTTGGACGAACTCGATGAACCAGCTATGATAAAGATACTAACAGAGCCTAAGAATGCCCTCATAAAGCAGTATCAGAGGCTTCTCTCTCTTGATAATGTCAGACTTAGATTTACAGAAGGTGCGCTATCAGCCATATCAAAGAAGGCAGCTCAGCGAAAAACCGGTGCACGAGGTCTCAGAGCAATACTTGAGGAAATAATGGTCGATGTAATGTATGAGATACCTTCTCAGAAAGGAATCAAAGAATGTGTGATCAATGAGGAGACCATCGTCAAAAATGAAAAGCCTATTCTTTTATATGAAAGGCAGGCAGAGTCAGCATAAAAAAGTTAAAAGTGAGAAGTGAGAAGTTTTCATGCGGGGTTTCTACAACCTTACTTTTGTCCTGTTTGAGGTAATCGCCTTTTCTATTGTCTTTATAACAGCCTCTCTGAGTTCTTCGTCATCAATTTGTGAGACTGTCTTGTCTATATAGGATAGCTCTTCGGGAGTGAGTTTTTTGATTTTTATACCTTTGCTGCTGCCCTCAGACTCTATCCTTTTTGAAACCTTACCAAGCTTTAATCGTATGTCCCTGATACCATAAGGACTCAATTTTTCTATGATGTCCTTTTTAAAGTAGTTCAACTCCTGGAGCCAAACAGGTGAATCAACATTCAGGAGTATTTCTCCCTCGAATAACTTACATGGCACCATATGGGATGAAAGAGGCTCATTGAATAAATTATGCCAGTTTTTTTTGATCTCCATGAGTCTCATACTGCTTTCGATTCCGAGGTCCTTAACGAGAGGGGAAAGTAAGGAATCTACCCTCTTCACTAAACTGCCTTCTTGACTCTACCAGAACGGAGACATCTCGTACATACATAGAGTCTTCTTACACCGCTCTCGGTTGTGATGCGCATCCTTTGCAGATTGGGCATTATCACCCTTTTTGTCTTATTATTGGCGTGGCTGACATTATTACCGATCGTCCTTTTTTTCCCACATAAAGCACAAACTGCCATTCTCTTCCTCCTCTCTCATTGCATTAAACAAGTTTTCTATGATAACATTTTAAATGCAATAAGTGCATCATAACAAAATGAGAAGTGAGGAGCAAAAAGTAACTTTCGATTTTCTATTTCTCAGAGTAGAAATGAAGAGTAACAATAAATGATGAAATTAAGAATTTATGAGCTTGCTAGGAAATTGGGAGTAACAAGTAAAGTTGTCATTAGCGAGCTTTCGAAAGTCGGTATAAAAGGTAAAACACATACTTCTAGTATCGAGCCCGAGCTGGCTGAAACTATTAAGGCTACATTACTGAAAAAGGCTGTCAAGCAGATAAAAGAAACTATCCCTCAAGAGAGCTCAGTAACCGAGGAAGTTGTGAGACCACGGATCGAAAAAGCTCCAGAGGAGCAAGGGGGGAAAACAGTTACAATAGAGGAAAAAGAACCTGGAAGAAAAGGACGGGAAATACTTGTAATACCTGAAGAGGAAGAAGAATTAAAGGTTCCTGATAGGTTCAAAAAAGAGATAGAGACAGAAAAGATTGAGAAGTTCAAGGCAAAACCAGGGATGCAAAGGGCCTTTCAGACAATCAGAAAGATAGAGCCCAAAAGATGGCATGAACAAAAACCATTAAAGAAGTTAGAAAAGATAAGACCTTTTCCAAAAGAAGAGCAGAAACCTCCTATCCATCTTGTCATTCCAAGAAAGAAGACACTGAAACTTCAGGAAGGCACTACAGTAAAGGAATTTGCAGAACTCATAAGTGTCAAACTCTCTGATGTTATAAAGAAATTCATGGAATTAGGATATATGCCAACAATAAACCAGCCCGTTGACTCTGACGCAGCTCTGTTAGTTGCGGAGGGTTTTGGAGTTAAGCTCGAGCTTTCATCTGCTGAAGAAGATGCTGTTGTCACAGAGGCACCAGAAGATGTTGGTACATTATTACCGCGTCCTCCTGTTATAACCATTATGGGACATGTAGACCATGGAAAGACTTCTCTCCTCGATGCAATAAGAAAAACGAAAGTTATCGAGACCGAGGCAGGAGGAATTACCCAGCATATCGGTGCATATAAGATTAATCTGAGAGGTAAAGATATTGTATTTCTCGATACGCCAGGTCATGAGGCATTTACTTCTATGAGAGCAAGGGGGGCAAAAGTAACGGACATCGTTGTACTTGTTGTAGCTGCAGATGATGGCGTCATGCCGCAGACTGTTGAGGCTATCAATCATGCAAAGGCCGCAAATGTTCCGATCGTTGTAGCCATAAACAAGATCGACAAGCCAGAAGCGAATCTATCAAAGGTAAGAAATGAACTTGCAGAACACGGGATAATACCTGAGGAGTGGGGTGGACAAAACATCTTTGTTGAGGTATCTGCCAAAAAAGCTATAGGCATAGAAAGCCTCCTTGAGATGATACTCCTTCAATCGGAGATAATGGAGCTTAAAGCCAACCCTGAGAAAAAAGCAAGGGGTACCATAATCGAAGCGAAACTCGATAGAGGGAGGGGACCTGTTGCAACGGTACTCGTCCAAGCTGGAACCCTGAGGATTGGCGATACATTCCTTGCGGGTATTCATGTAGGAAAAGTAAGAGCATTGATCGACGATACAGGTAAAAGGATTACAGAAGCAGGCCCAACAACACCAGTTGAGGTAATCGGTTTTCCAGAGGTCCCCTCGGCAGGCGACATCTTTATCGCCGTCGATGACGAAAAGAGAGCAAGACAGATAGCACTGGCAAGACAGCAGAAACAGAGACTTGCTGATATGGCAAAGACGAGGAAGCTTACCCTCGATGAATTATATGCGAAGATAAAAGAGGGGGAGATAAAAGATCTCAACATTATTATCAAGGGCGATGTTCAAGGATCTGTCGAGGCACTAAAGGATGCCCTTGAAAGTATTACCCACACACAGGTGAAGGTTAGGGTTATCCATTCTTCTGTTGGTGGTATCAATGAGTCAGACATTATGCTCGCTTCTGCCTCAAATGCAATTATTATAGGTTTCAATGTAAGGCCCGAGCCTAAAGCTTACCAGGCAGCAGAAAAGGAAGGCGTTGATGTCAGGCTTTATAATGTGATTTATGATGCAATAGAAGATGTTAAAAAGGCACTTGAGGGTCTTCTCGAACCCACACTCAAAGAAAAAACCCTTGGAAGAGCAGAGGTTCGTCAGGTGTTTCCGATATCGAAGATAGGAACGGTTGCAGGATGTTACGTGCTTGATGGCTCTATCAGCCGCTCAAGTGATGGTGTAAGGATTATTAGAGATAGCATTGTTGTATATGACGGTAAAGTCGGTTCCCTTAAAAGATTCAAGGAAGATATCAGAGAGGTACAAGCAGGATATGAATGCGGCATACTGATCGAAAACTTTAATGATATAAAAGTTGGAGACATACTCGAAAACTACATTATTGAAAAGATAGCAACAAAACTCTAAATAGGCTGAGAGTTGAGAGAGTTATGATTTATAAATTTAAAAATAACAATCCACTTTCGACTCTTCACTTTCCACTTCTGACTTTGAAATATGCTTCCCTATAAACGTTCTCAGAGAGTCAGTGATCTTCTCAGGAAGGAGATAGCAGATATCATTATCTATAGACTTAAAGACCCTCGTATCGGCTTTATAACAGTCACAGGGGTTGATGTTACAGACGATATTAAGATAGCCAGGGTTTATGTAAGCATCTTCCAGGATGAGGAGAGAAAGACTACACTTGAGATATTAAATTCTGCAAAGAGCTTCATACGGTGTGAGTTATCCAAAAGACTCAGGATGAAATTCATTCCGAGCATCGAGTTCAGGCTCGATACGTCGATCGAGTATGGAAGTAGAATTGAAAAGCTCCTGAAAGAGATCGAGGGGAAAGGTGAAGGTTCCTCCTAACCTCCTCTCATTTTTAAAGAAAGAAGAAAAGTTTTTTATAGCAACCCATATTAGTCCTGAAGCTGATGCGATTGGTTCTTCACTCGCCCTTTCTAGTGCACTTGAATCTCTTGGGAAAGTAACAGTACTCTATGACGAGAATCCTGTACCTAAGGTCTGTCGTTTTCTTCCAGCCCAAGAAAAGTTTACAAACATTATCTTACCCTTTATTACCACGGACTTTGTACTCATTCTCTTAGATTGTAACACTCTCAAAAGGGCAGGGATTGAAGGACTGACCTTCAAGCATTCTATTGTTATAGACCATCATGAGACTGAAGAAGACTTTGGAGATATCAAGTGGGTAGTACCAGAAGCAGCAGCAACGGGAATGATGATCTTTTATTTAATAAAAGAACTGGGAGTAAACATAACCAGAGACATGGCCATAAACCTTTATTCAGCTATTGCCATTGATACTGGAACATTCAGATATGGTAATACAACTGCTGAAGCCTTGAGAATTTCAGCTGAGCTTATAGAGGCAGGTGCAAGCCCGGCATATATCTCAAACAACCTTTACGAAACATGGTCCCAAGAGAGATTCGCTTTACTTATCATGTCCTTAAATACCCTCGAAGTGAGAGGTAATGTTGCAATAACTTTTGTTACAAGAGAGATGTATAGAAAAACCGGGGCAGCACCTGAAGATACAGAGGACTTTCCTGCTTTTACAAGGGTCATGAAGGATGTTAACGTATCTGCTTTTTTTAGAGAACTTGCCGATAATTACTGGAAAGTTAGTCTTCGTTCAAAGGGTGATATCAATGTCGCTCTTGTTGCCTCTCGGTTCGATGGCGGTGGCCATAAAAACGCAGCAGGCTACGTTATAAAATCTGACTTAGAATCAGCAAGGGAATTTTTGTTAAAGGCCCTTTCTTCTGCCTGTCAACCTCGTCATAAAGAGGGATAAAACTTTTCTTTCATAGATATCTTTAATTTATATCTTAAGTGAAAGGATTCAAGGGGTATAGGACTGGTAACTCTTTAGAATGAGAACATCAATTATGGATGTAGTTATTAACTTTAACAAACCAACGGATATATCGTCGCAGCAGGCTGTAATAAAGGCAAAAAAGCTTTTTGCTGTGAGAAAGGCTGGCCATGCTGGAACACTTGACCCAATAGCAACGGGCGTACTTATCATTTGCTTGAATCAGGCAACAAAGATAACAAGATTTTTGTCAGACCTTGATAAGGAATACATGGTGAAATTGAAACTCGGTGAGAGAACAGATACATGTGATCTAACCGGAAGGCTGTTAGAAAAGAGGGATTGTCTTTCATTGAAAGAAAGAGACATCCACCGAGTCTTGGAAAATTTTATAGGTCAGATAAAACAGATACCACCGATGTACTCCGCGATTAAAGTAAAAGGGCAGCCTCTTTACAAGCTCGCAAGAAAGGGGATAGAAGTAGGGAGACCAGAGAGGGTAATACATATTTATGAGATAGAGCTTATACGTTTCGACCAACCGTATCTTGATCTGAAAATATCATGTTCAAAAGGGACATATATCAGAACACTATGCGATGATATTGGAAAAGCCATTGAAGTAGGTGCCCATATGATTTCTTTAGAGCGGACAAAGGTGGGTAACTTTAGGATTGAGGATTCAGCATCAATAGAAGATCTGAGACGTGGAAGAGGCACTATGCATTCTGTAGATTCTGCACTTTCTCATTTGGATGAGATAATACTCGATGAAGAATCTTATCATAAAGCAAAAAATGGTATGCCCGTGATTACAATCACAGCAAACGTTCCGATAAAGCAGATAAAACAGTATGTGAGATTAAAGAGTCCTGAAAATAATTTATTTGCTATTGGCAGAGTAGAACAGAATAGAATAACGATGGAGAGATTGTTTAAATAGTTTTTTAATGTGTTCATTAAACTTGTGATATTAAAAATAAAAAATACTTGACAAAATGGCTTTTTTTTGGTATTCATTAGCTATGTTTCGTGCTGGGAAAGGCGCAATCGGCCTCGACATAGGCTCGAGTTATATTAAAGTCGTACAGCTGAAGGATATTAAAGGTGGTTATGAACTCGAATTATTTGACATGCTACCTCTTCCTCCGGAAATTATTGTCGATGGTTCAATAATAGATTCCTTCCGACTCGTAGACTCCCTCAAGGAACTCATAAGAAAGTCCAAAATAAAGACAAGTAATGCAGTTATTGGTATAGCCGGCCATTCATCAGTAATAATAAAAAGGATCTCCTTGCCTGAGATGTCAGAGGAAGAACTCTCTGAATCCATAAAGTTCGAGGCAGAACAGTATGTGCCGTTCAATATCGAAGACGTGAACCTTGATTTTCAGATCCTTGGACCCAAAGATGAACCAGGTCAGATGGATGTTATTCTTGTTGCAGTGAAGAAAGATATAATAAATGAATATGTCTCTGCTGTCAGGGAGACAGGCATTGACCCTGTAATTGTTGATGTGAACCCTTTCGCCCTTGAAAATATGTACGAGATTAATTACGAGATTGAGCCCGGGAAAAATATAGCTATTGTAAATATTGGGGCGAGTACCATAAATATGAATGTTCTTAAGGGAGGTATCTCTGTTTTTACGAGAGACAGTGCAGTCGGCAGCAATCTCCATACAGAGGCCCTTCAGAGGGAATTCAATCTGACATACGAAAATGCAGAAAGGCTTAAACGGGGCGAGCCTATTGAGAATGTATCCCCCGAAGATGCCTTTTCGGTGATAGAATCTGCATCAGAGGAGATCATAGGGGATGTCAATCGTTCATTTGAGTTTTATAGGAGTACGGAATTACATCAGGATATTAATGAAGTGATATTGAGTGGAGGATGTGCACTCATAAAGGACTTCCCGAGACTCTTCGCAGATAAGATAGGGATTGAGACCAAGGTCATAGAGCCTTTTAAAAACATCAAAATATCTAAACGTTTTGATCTAAGCCATATTGAAGAAATTGCTCCGATAGCAGCCGTTGCTACAGGACTGGCGCTCAGAAAACCAGGTGACAGATGATAAAGGTAAATCTCTTACCTATAAAGAGGAAGAAAAAACCTAAGCCAATACCGTCGTTTATTGTCACTATGGTGATAATTACCATTATCACGATTATTGTAATGGCGAATCTTGTCTTCCTTTTCAATGCTCGCCTTTCCAAGAAGAGAACTGATTTTAAAAATAATGAAAGTAGAATAGCCGAACTTAAACAAAAAATAAAAGAAGTAGAGAACTTTGAACAGCTTAACAAGACTATCTTGCAGAAGAATACTATTATCGAACAACTGAGTAAGAACAAGAGCATGCCTGTGAAACTCCTTAATGAAACGAATAACATCATTCCCAATGGTGTCTGGCTCGATAAGATGACAGTCTCTGGGGAGAACGTAAGTATGGAAGGCTATGCTTTTACAAACTCTGATATTGTTACCTATGTGGATAACATGAAGCATTCTCAGATATTTACTGAGGTATACTTGCAGGAATCCAAAAGTACAACTATAGAAAATACTCCCCTTTATATGTTTAAACTAACATTCAAAATGAAGGCATAATATGGCTATAAAGATTGATATTAAAACCTTACCTTCCTATGTTAAAACAATAATCTCCATACTGCCTGGACTGGTGATCGCTGTGGTTGTTACTCTTATTGTCATTTTACCCAAAAATAAAGAGATCAAGAATCTCGAGGACAAAATTCAGGTACAAGAAAATGAAAAGGCAAAATGTGAGGCAAAAGCAGAAAAACTTCCAGAACTCATTGCAGAGAACCAAAGGCTCAGGAAAAGACTTAATGAGCTCAAAGAACAATTACCCGAAGAAAAAGAGGTATCAGGACTCTTAAAACAGGTTTCAGACCTCTGCATTGGATCGGGACTCCGTATATTACTCTGGAAACCGGAACAGAAAAGGACCCATGCAAGTGGTATAGTTTATGAGATACCGGTAAAGGTAGAGCTTGCAGGTAGTTACCATAATCTGGGTTATTTCTATAGCAGTCTCACAGGGCTGAGCAGAATAGTGAATATTTCTGACATAAAACTCAGCGATCCAAAGCCAGGAAGAGAAAGCGCTATGCTTAAGGTATCCTTTACTGCTACTACATTCTCGGCAATCCCAGAAGAAGAAATCGCCCAACAAAAAACTGAGAAAGAGGCTGAGAAAAAGGGTAAGAAGACATGAGGAAGATAACCTGTTGCCTTATTATGGTTTTTCTTTTATTGCCATTTGGAGGTTGCAAAAAAGAACAGGCTCCTGTAAAAAAACCGATGGCCGGGCAGGTTCAGCCTCCACCGGCAACACCGGAAGTAAAAAGCCCAGAAGAGACAAAAAAGGCCGAGCAGGAAATATATGTGTATGACACAAAAGGCAAAAGGGACCCTTTCCTTTCTCTCGTAACGATATTAAAACAGAAGCCAGAAAGGAGAAAGGGCGCAACTCCTTTTGAAAGCTACAGTGTAGATGAAATAAATCTTTTAGCAATTGCATGGGATAATCAAAAGTATTATGCCCTCATCATGTTGCCTGATAAAAAGTCGTATACTATTACAGAAGGGATGAAGTTAGGACTCTATGGAGGGAAGGTACAGAAAATAACTAAGGATATGGTGGTAATCAGGGAATACATTAAAGACTATAAAGGCGATCTCAAACCAAAGGATTCAACATTGAAACTCCGTAAAGAGGAGGAAGGATGAAACTTATAATTAAAGAAAAGAAGCGAAAAGCAAAGAGCAAGCAAAGAGCAAAAACCAAATGGCAATACTCTAAATCAATTCTTTTATATTCCATAATACTATGCTCTCTGCTCTTTGCTTGCTATGGATGCGCAACAACGGGTAGTGCTAAAGAAACTACTCAACCTGAAGGAACTCCTGTAATAACCGGCATAGATATTCAGGATTATTCAGTAACGATAAAGGTAAGTAAACCTTTTAGTTATACCATGTACAGGCCAGAAGACCCTTACAAAGTTGTTGTTGAACTTCTTGATGTTAACACCGGTGCTTTTAATATGAAGATGATTTCTGATAAGGCAGGAATAACCGAGATCGTTCCCTACCAGATTGAGTCACCTTTTATGACAAGGCTCGAAATACTGCTTCAGACGCCGACTACAGCTGAACCGGAGTATAAAGACAATGCACTGAAAATCAGGATAAAAGAATCACCGAAAGAAGTAACAAAAGCAGAAATAATGAAAGCAAAGGAAGAGGTACCAGAAATAAAGGTACCAGAAATAAAAGAACCCGAACCTGCTATGCCTGAAAAGAAACAGCTTCCGAAGGCTACAGAGATAACAAGTATCTCTTTCGAAAGATCAGCAGACATCGTTAAAGTCCTTTTTAAGGGTAATGGCTCTATGAGTCCAGATGTTTTACCTTTAGATAATCGCATCGTCATAGACGTTCCTGACATAGATATGAAAGCTCAGATTCCAGAGTCAGTGGTATCACCATTAAAAAGTATCAGATCAGGGAAACATGATAACAAGATACGATTAGTCCTCGATCTCAAAGAAAATACAGATTTTGATGTCACAACAATCGGAGATACCATTGTCGCAGCCCTATCAACTCGATCAGTACCAGTTTCTCAGAGGTCTGAAGAAAAGATAGAGGCTGCAGAATCCATGCCGGGTTCAGAAGGTAAATATACCGGCAAAAAGATATCTCTCGATTTTCAAGATGCTGATATCGTTCCAATATTTAGGTTACTTTCTGATATTAGTGGTTATAACATCGTCGTGAGTCCCGAGGTCAAAGGTAAATTAACAATGAAGCTTATCAATGTGCCCTGGGATCAAGCACTCGACATAATATTGAAGACCTTCAGCCTTGGGAAAACTGTTGAAAATAACATCATAAGGATTGCACCCAATACAGCCTTTGCCAGGGAGAGTGAAGAGGCAACCAAAGCTAAGGAATCTGAGCTAAAGGCGTTCCCCTTAGAAACAAAGGTATTTCACATCAGCTATGCCGATGTCTCTAATATCGATAAGGCGATCAAGGATGCAAAGATACTTTCATCAAGAGGAAGTATTAGCGCTGATAAAAGGACAAGCTCCGTGGCTATTAATGATGTAGCAGCAGTTTTCCCGCAAATCGAAAATCTCCTTTCAACCCTCGATACACCAACACCACAGGTAATGATAGAGGCAAAGCTTGTTGAGGTTAATACATCAGATGTCAGCGCTTTGGGGATCCAATGGGGAGTAACCCACGAAGCTGGAAGTAAACCATTTACGGGGAACGTAAACCTGGGTAAACTGATTACACCTTCAGGAGCTTTTACAGGAAAGAATTTTATGGTTGACTTCCCAGCATCGGGAGTGGGCCTTGGTGCAGGTGCTGGATTTGCTATCGGAATTCTGGATCCTACAAGGACGATGGGGCTTGATCTGCAGCTCTCTGCACTTGAGAGACTTGAGAGGAGTAAGATAATTTCCAATCCACGTGTTGTTACTACAGATAATGAAAAAGCTTCAATAATGCAGGGACAAAGTATACCTTACCCCAAAGTAGACGTGCAATCGGGTCAAATATCGGTTGAGTATAAAGATGTTGTTATTCTCATAGAGGTAACACCCCATATAACCCCCTCCGGGGCTGTTACTACGTTAATTTTTGTGAAAAAAGAAGATGTCATAAGTACAACCACAATTGGTGGTAATCCGGTTCCCGTTACTTCTAAAATAGAAGGAAATACAAAAGTCCTCGTGCAGACTGGAGAGACTATCGTAATTGGTGGACTCTTAAAGAAGACAGAGAAGGAAAATACTTCAGGTGTTCCAGGTTTGATGAACATTCCTATTCTTGGATGGTTATTTAAGAGTAAAGGCACTACTGAAGAAACAACCGAGCTTTTAATATTCATTACGCCAAGGGTTTTGGAGCAAAAGACATGATGTCTCCTGTTGTAAATAAATTCACGTATCTTTCTGGATGAACTGGACGCAAGAATAATCAATACATAGAAGCAATTTTTTAGAGTAAGAAAACAAACGAAAATTATGTCCTGCCTCCGATTCCTTACCGCTGGTGAATCTCATGGGAAGTCGCTTATAGGAATTCTTGAGGGCATTCCTTCAGGGCT
>DASPRG010000092.1:0-2105 GCA_035624555.1 Thermodesulfovibrionales bacterium | reverse complement strand
AATATATCCTATTGCAAGCTTTCCTGATTGGCTCAAGGCATTTGCAAAGGTAAACCCGGAAGCATATGCTGTGGATGCCCTGAAGTCGATTCTCTTTAAGAATGCAAGTCTCTTTACTATTTCTGGTGACATAGTTTTTCTCTTGGTCTTTACTATTGTGACAATGACAATATCCATAATCACATTCAAGAGGACACTTTAACTTGAGATTCCTTATAGCCTGCTACAGAGTCTCCATTTACTCCCTCCCCCTTGAGGGGGGAGGGTTAGGGTGGGGGTGGACATGTACGGTTTTCACCCTCCCCTTTGTCCCCTCCCATCAAGGGAGGGGAGAGTTTAGATACCCCGCAGCAGGCAGGCTGTCCGACAATTCGGTACTTAGTGGTAGAATATACGGCAAAACATGTGCAAAAGGAGAGTAATTGATGGCATATATTCAATCTTACAAAGGACAATCCTGGTTACTACCACCAAGTATAGAAGATTTAATTCCTGATGATCACATCTGCTTTTTAGTTGAAAGTCTTGTAGACTCACTGGATTACAGCTCATTTGACATAAGGTACTCAGGAGCTGGACATCCGGCATATCATCCGAGGATACCTTTGAAGCTGGTTATCATGGGGGTATTGGACAGGGTACGTTCTTCCCGCCGACTTGCAAGGAATGCCAGGGAAAATGTTGTGTACATGTATCTATCAGAGAAATTAGCCCCTGATTTCAGAACGATCAGTGATTTCAGGAAAGACAATCCTGAGTTGGTAAAAGAAGTTTTTAAACATACGGTAAGTTTTGCTAAGGAGGAAGGATTACTTGATCTGTCATATCTTTCAACAGACGGAAGTAAAGTAAGAGCGAATGCCTCTAATAGAAAAGTACTTACCAAGAAAGAATTGGAAGTATTGTTAAGGTTTGTAGATGAAGAGCTTGGGGAATGGGCAAAACAAGATGAGATCGAGGATAAAGCGTTTGGAGAAATCAGGGGAAGCGACCAATTACCACACCAGAGCAAGAAGACCGTTCAGAAAGCGGCACAGTATTATATAAAGAAGCTAAAGGAGAAAGGACCTGAGTTTAAAGAACATCTCAAAGACGGTCTTCACCAGGCCCAGCAAGAAATGGACAACAAGGGACTACGCAAGGTGAGCACCACTGATCCTGGGAGCCGCTTCATGAAAAACAACAAGGGACGGATAGAACTTTCATATAATCCTCAGGTAACGGTAGAAAAAAATGGTTTTATCTTAGCAAATGATGTCAGCCAGAATGCCAGTGATGCTGAGCAACTGAAACCTCAGGTGACACAGACAGAAGAAAACCTTGGTAAACTTCCTGAGCATGTGATATGGAGTTTTGATGCGGGATATTTTGGGAGTGCGAATATCCAGTTTCTTTCAGACCAGAAGGTTGACGGATACATACCTGACAACAATGAGAAGAAAGTAAAAAATCCATATGACAAGCAGAATTTCAGGCATGACTCTGCGACGGATGAATACATCTGCCCTGAAAATCAAAAGATGATCTTTATTGGGGAACATTTTGATGTGCAGAAGAAAAGAGCAGTAAGGGTCTATAAAGGTCAGGGATGTCATGATTGCAAAAACCAGAGTGTATGTACAAAGCGAAAGAATGGTATCCGGTATTTAAAGACGTTTCCTCATGAAGTTGCTCTCAATAGCATGAGGATGAAGATGAAGACACCTGAAGCAAAAGAGGCATATAAATTACGACAGCAGATTGTAGAACCTGTACTTGGAGACATAAAAAACAACAAAGGCGTAAGAGGATTTATTACGAGAGGTATTTACACAGTAAAAGCGGAGTTCAATATCATCTGTGCAGCGATAAATATAAAAAGGATTTGGATACAGCTCAAGGAGAAAAAGAAGAAGATAAACAGGTTTTCTTTTCGATTATTCTTTAAGTTCGATTATTCTTTAAGAAAAGATATGAGTATCAATTTTGCTGAGAGATAATAGGCAAAAGGCTGTAATAATTGTCGGACAGCCTGTTTTGCCGCAGGGTTCTTCATCTTAGTTCAGCATCTTGTATCACCCGATCAGCTTTCATTGATGGTCTCAACAATCTGAAAAGGCAGAGAA
>DASPRG010000089.1:0-18125 GCA_035624555.1 Thermodesulfovibrionales bacterium | reverse complement strand
AATCATCCGTGGAGAAGATGGGATGATTGGAACAGTAAACCTAAAAGGAGGATATATCCCTATTAACAGTCAAACTTAAAATAGGACATTTTTATTTTGGTAACAATAGGACATTTCTACTTTGGCTTGACAATAACCTCTCTGAACTTGACATAAATTGTCTTCTCCGATAAATTACCTCTGGAGGAGTTTCTGGAAGATTTCATCTCAAGATATGGATATATAGCTGTTTTCATACTTACCTTTTTTGAAGGTGAGAGTGTACTCATTGCAGCCGGATTTCTTGCTTATACTGGACACCTCAATGCAAATACTGTAGTGCTCATTGCGGCAATAGCCTCATATATAGGTCATGGTACATTTTTCCTTATTGCCCTTTACAGGAGAGAGACTTTCCTTAAATATGCCCAGAAGGTTATAAAAGTTAACTTATCAAAACTTGAATCTTTAATGGAAAAATATGGGGTTGCATCTATATTCATAAGTCAGTGGCTTTATGGTTTCAGACTACTGAGTGCGGCTGTACTCGGTCTTTCAAGGATGAGAGGGAAAAAATATTTTACCTTTCTGTTTATCAGTTGTTTCATCTGGGCAACCATCTGTACCTATGGAGGCTATTTCTTCGGTGCAACACTGAAAAATATCCTGGGCAACATTAGAGAATATGAATTACCCATAGCATTGGGTGTTCTCGTAGCAGGCTTTATTATCTGGTTGGTAAGAGATGTAAGGAAGAGGAGAAATGTTGCCAATATTAAAAGATGAGTGATGAAAAAGCTACGTCAGCTTTTCAGTATATAAAGTTCCCAGTGGTCCTTGCCTTCAATCCATACGGATTCTAACTTATATCTATGTTTTTCACAGTATCGAGGAATTGAGTCCTCAACAGTTGTCGACAGGTCACAGAGTATTTTCAGTATTGCTCCCCTGGGTAATTTTTCCATTGTCTTTTTTACCAGGATAAGGGGATAAGGACAGGCCATTCCGAGGACATCGAGTATTTCTGTTGGGACCTTTGACTTTAAATCAGCCATAATAACCCTCTTTTTTGTTCTTAGACATTTTATCTTATCATTATAACTATATGCAAGGAGAACCTTAAGAGAAATAGCCCATGGGTCAGTTGACTTACAGATATGTGTTACATATAAAATATCTTTAATGTCTCTAAAGATGTCTCTAAGAAATTATTTCCTTGGTCTTTCCCTGAATAAAAAACTGATCGGGATGATGATTTTCCTAAGCCTTGTCCTTGTCTCCGTGTTACTCTTTGTTTACTCACAAACTGAAAGGGCATTGCTGAAAGAACTTGAAGATCAGACAGCAGAGCTTTCAAAAGCAATACAGGTTGGAGTTGAAGAAGTGACAAGCACAGGATCAACAGACCAGAGGAGGCTTTATAATTATCTTAAAGAGCTTAATGCAAAAGGCGTGAAGGAGATTTCTATTATAAGCAATACCGATGAGATTGTAGCAAGCACTAACCCAATGAAGGTTGGTGAGCAGGTTAGTCAAAAGAGAAAAGAACGTATCATTAAGGCAGAACTCGGTGAGCCTGTTTCTGAGGAAGGGAAGGTCTATAATGTTATTGTACCCGTCGTTGTGGGAAGTGAGCATTATGGCTATATACATTTACAGATAAACGCAGAAGATTTTTCTGAACTCCTCAGAATCCATGCAATAAAAAGGATAGGCGCAGCCTCTTTGGTTTTTGTTCTTGGAATACTCATAGCAGTGCTACTTTCCTGGATGTACACGAGACCAATACATAACATCGTAAATGCTGCAGGAAGGGTTGCGGCAGGCGATTTGACACCTAACCTTGCTACAGACAGGAGAGATGAGATAGGAGAGCTGACACAGAGCTTTAACTTTATGGTCCAGAGACTCAGGGAGAAACGTGCCCTTGAGGAAAAACTACGCGAGGTTGAACACCTTTCTGGGATAGGACAGTTTGCAAGGGATATTGCCCATGAAGTAAGAAACCCACTGAATTTTATAAGCCTTTCAATAGACCATCTCAAGGAAAAATATGTACCCTTAGAAAGCGGCAAGCAAGAAAAATTTGAATCCCTTATCGTGAGTATAAAGCAGGAAATACAGCGTCTGAACAAACTTGTAGGAGACTTTTTAGATTATGGAAGGCCAATAAAGTTGAGCCTGCGAGAGGTTGAATTAGATGCTCTCATCGAGGATGTAATGGCACTGGTGTTGGCAAAAGCAGAAAAGGACAATATCGAAATAACCAGGCAATATGAAGAATTGCCGAAACTCTCTTTGGATCCTGAACTGATGAAGACGTGTATCTTTAATGTTGTCCTTAATGCATTTCAGGCAATGCCTGATGGCGGAAAACTTTCTGTGAGTACTAAGACCTCTGACGATAAGGCCTCGATTATTATTCAGGATACAGGTATCGGCATTTCCAGGGAAAATCTATCGAAGGTCTTTGACCCGTTTTTTTCGACCAAGGATACCGGCCTTGGTCTTGGGCTTGCCATGACAAAAAGGGTTGTCGAGGAACACGGTGGAAAGGTTGATTTCCAGAGTATAGAGGGCAAGGGGAGCACTATAATAATGTCTTTCCCTATTCGATAACAAAATAATGCAGACATTGCTCAAAAAATTTATTTAACTCGATAAGATTATTGGGATATCTCTGTTCGCTTGTTTCATAAAAATATTCCAAAAGTCATTATTTAAAGGTACACTAAGGTATCGAAAAATAAATTTTCTCACAACATCTGCATTATCTTAATTGCTTTATCCGAGATAAAGAGAATGAGAGGCGAGGTGAAAAGTGGCTGTCGTACTTGTCGTAGATGACGAACCCCTGCAGAGGGAGATTCTTAAGACGATACTCGATGACGAAGGATATGAGACCCATACTGCCTCATCCGGTGAGGATGGTCTGAGGATTGTTAAAAGGCTCAATCCTGATGTAGTTCTGACTGACCTCAAGATGGAAGACATGGAAGGCATAGAATTTATTGAAGCTATACCAAAGGAACCCTTTGAGCCATCGATGATTATTATGACAGCATACGGCACGATATCTTCTGCTGTGGAGGCAATGAAAAAAGGAGCTTTTGATTATCTGACAAAACCTCTTAATAAAGATACACTGCTTCTGATTGTAAAAAGGGCTGCTGAAAGGGCCGCTCTACTGAAAGAAAATCTACAGCTTCAGAAAGCACTTTATGATAAGTTCAGTATAGAAGGAATTGTTGGGAGCTCCCAGAAGATGAGGGAAGCGGTTGAGATAATGAAGAAGGTATCTTCAACTTCGGCAACAGTTCTTATTGTTGGTGAAAGCGGTACAGGAAAGGAACTTGCAGCAAGGGCCATCCACTATAACAGTACGAGACGCTCAAAACCCTTTACTGCTGTGAACTGTGCTGCAATCCCTGAAACCCTCATAGAGAGTGAACTTTTCGGTTATGAGCCGGGCGCTTTCACCGGTGCTACATCGAGGAGTATAGGACTTTTCGAGTCCACAAATGGTGGAACAATATTTCTTGATGAAGTTGGAGATCTGCCAGCAGTGATGCAATCAAAGATCCTCAGGGTGCTTCAGGATAAAGAGATAAGAAGGATTAGTGGCCGTGAAAGTATAAAGGTTGATGTACGAGTAATCTCGGCAACAAACAGGGACCTTGAAAAAGAGATCATCAAGAAGAACTTTCGAGAAGACCTCTATTACAGGCTAAAGGTTATAACCATTGAACTTCCACCATTGCGCGAGAGAAGAGGAGACATCCCAGAACTTGTGGGCTTTTTTATTCGGAAATATAACCAGGAATTCGGCAAACGGATAAAAGGGATTGAGGAAAACACAATGAAGGCTCTTGTCGAATATAACTGGCCGGGAAATATCAGACAACTTGAATCTGTCATAGAGAGGGCTTTACTCATGAGTGAGTCTTCTTATATAGGTCTGAAAGATATTAAAAGTGAATTACGATCTTCGCTCGGTGGTGATGTCCTCGACTTCGATTTTCCGGAAGAAGGAATAAATTTTGAGGAGCTTGAAAAAGAACTCCTGAGGAAGGCTATGCTTAAGTCACACGGTGTTGCAACAAAGGCAGCAAAACTTCTCGGTATAAGTTATAAAACATTCTGTTACAGGTGGGAAAAGTTCAATCTAACTTCCCCAAAAGAGGATACCCCTTCCTAAAAGGGCAAAGAGTTTTTTGATTATTGCTTATTTATAGCCAGCTTAGCCTTGGCATGATCATTGCCTTCTATTTCCCCCTGAATGAAAGGAGGTGATTCAAGTGAAGAAAGCAATAGCTATTTTTGTAGCAGTACTCTTTGTATTTGCTATGACCTCTCTCTCCTTTGCAGTAGAGGAGAAGAAAGCCGCTCCTGCACCTGTGGAGAAAAAGGCTGAGCCAGCAAAGCCAGCTGAAAAGCCAAAAGTGCAGCAGGTTACCGGTGACGTGAAGGCAGTTGATACAAAAGCTATGACTGTTACCGTAACCAAGATGGTGAAGGGCAAAGCTGAAGAGACTACGGTCACCGTCAGCGATAAAACCAAGATCATGATGGGCACAGAGAAGAAGGCGCTTGCTGATGTGAAGGCTGGCGATAAGGTGACAGTAAAGTACAAAGAGGTTGAGGGCAAGAAGGCAGCAAAGAGCATTGCTATCCATGAAGCAAAGCCTGTAGAGAAAAAGGCTGCACCTGCAAAACCAGCAGAGAAGAAATAATAATTTAAGAGCAAGGAGGAACTCCTCCTTGCTCTTACTCTTCTTTTTTATTTTCTGATCTTATTCCTTTAGTTATCCATTCATCATCTAAGCAGTGTTACCTCTCCAGTCCTATAATATTTATTTTCATATTTTCAGGAATTTGGATACAGCCTATTCCATACAATCTTACTCAAAAAGGTCTGTTATAATTCATAACAGGATACTTGACAAACATTTACTCAATTAATATAATAAGAAATTAGTAAGGAGGAATTAGATGGCTCAGGCCACAAAAGATTATTATGAGGTGCTTGGAGTAAAAAGGGATGCCTCCCAGGAGGATATAAAGAGGGCTTACCGTAAGCTTGCACGCAAATATCATCCTGACCTGAACCCTGGTGATAAAACTGCAGAGCAGAAATTCAAAGAGCTCAATGAGGCTTATGAAGTCTTAAGCGATCCAAAGAAGAAGGCTGAGTATGACCAGTTTGGCCGTTCCCCTTTTGAAGGAGGCCCTGGGTTTGAAGGTTTCAGGAACTATGGGTTCGGTGATGTATTTGATTTTGGAGTCGGTGACATATTCTCAGATGTCTTTGGAAGAAGGGCAAGGCCAGAAGCTTCAAAAGGTTCGGATATCGTTACAGGTCTTGAACTTTCTCTCGAGGAGGCATTTTCAGGTGTAACAAAGACAATTATCTTTAAAAGGGAAGCTACCTGTAGAATCTGTAATGGTTCAGGTGCTGAGTCAGCAGTTGTGTGTGATGTATGCAAGGGTACAGGGAATTTAAAAACTGCAAAAGGGTTTTTCAGGATGTCTCAACCCTGCCACAATTGTGGGGGGACTGGGAAAAAGATAACTAAAATCTGTTCTGCCTGTGGAGGAAGGGGGAAGGTTCTTCAGACGGAGACAGTAAGGGCGAAAATTCCTGCTGGTGTTGACACTGGTTCGAGGGTTAGGATTAAGGGAATGGGAGGTGCAGGAGAAGTTGGTGGTCCAGCAGGAGATCTTCATATAGAGATCAGCGTTAGACAACATCGTCTTTTTAAGAGGAAGGGAGATGACCTTTATCTTGACCTTCCAGTTACTTTTACCGAGGCAGCTCTTGGCGCAAAGATAGAGGTCCCGACTTTAGATGGCATAACAGTGATGACATTACCACCTGGTACACAAGGTGGTCAAAGGTTAAAACTTTCAGGCAAGGGGTTCCCATCACCGAAGACCGGCACAAGGGGCAACCAGTACGTAAATATAAAAATAGTGGTTCCCAAAAATATTACGAATAAGGCTAAAGAAGCTCTAAGAGAAATAGAATCCCTTTATAAGGAAAACCCGCGTGAGGGGATGGTGAGGAAATAATGGTGCTAAAAGACAGGAAACAACCTCTCTACATGATTAGCGTTGTGTCAGAAATGCTGCATGTCCATCCCCAGACCCTCAGATTATATGAGAGGGAGGGACTTGTTACACCCAAAAGGACAAAGAGGCAGAGGCTCTATTCAGAGGAAGATGTGGAGAGGATCAGTATGATATTAAGGCTTACGAGAGAACTTGGGGTGAACAAGGCAGGAGTTGAGGTAATACTCAGACTTATGCAGCGGCTTGAGGGCATACAGAGAGAAATGGAAGAGATGATGAATTTTCTTGAAGAGAATACAAGAAGAGATTTTACTGAAAGACTCAGGAGAATTTTTTCTGAATAGTAGGTTTGCCTGAGGCGGAAGGAGGACTTTTAATGGATAAACTGACAATAAAGAGCCAGGAAGCAATACAGGCAGCCCAGGGGCTTGCAGAGAGAAAAGGCAACCAGCAGCTTGATGCTGAGCACCTTCTCTGGGCATTACTCGAAGATGATGAAGGCGTAGCTAGCCAGATACTTAAAAAGCTTGGTATTAATACAAAGGCCTTACAGCAAGATGTTGAAGAGGCTATAGAAAAGTTTCCAAAAGTCATTGGGGCGACACCCTTAGGGCAGATTTATATATCACCGAGATTGAAAGAGGTATTTGAAAGTGCAACTAAAGAAGCAGAGCACTTACAAGATGAGTACGTGAGTGTAGAGCATCTCCTCCTCTCCCTTCTTTCAATTTCGGGACCATGCTCAGATCTTTTAAAAAGATACGGTGCTACATCGGGTAAGATCCTCTCAGCCATGAGAGAAATAAGGGGAGGACAGCGTATCACAGACCCTGCACCTGAAGATAAATACCAGGCACTGAAGAGATATGGCAGGGATCTCACCGAGCTTGCGAGGAAGGGAAGGCTTGATCCTGTCATAGGAAGAGATGATGAGATAAGGAGAATAATACAGGTTCTCTCGAGAAGGACAAAAAATAACCCTGTGCTTATCGGCGAGGCTGGTGTTGGTAAGACTGCTATTGTAGAAGGGCTCGCACAGAGGATAGTTGCTGGAGATGTGCCTGAAACATTAAAGGACAAGAAAGTGGTTGCCCTTGATATGGGTGCGATTGTTGCAGGAACAAAATTCAGGGGAGAATTTGAGGAGAGGCTGAAAGCAGTTCTCAAGGAGATTGAACAGGCAGAGGGGAAAGTTGTTTTATTCATAGATGAGCTTCATACCCTTGTTGGCGCTGGTGCTGCAGAAGGTGCGATCGATGCATCTAACATGCTCAAGCCCGCCCTTGCAAGAGGAGACCTAAGATGTATTGGCGCAACAACTATTGATGAATATAGAAAACATATAGAAAAAGACCCTGCACTGGAAAGGAGGTTTCAGCCTGTACTTGTAAAGGAACCAACTGTTGAGGATACGATATCAATACTTCGTGGTCTTAAAGAAAGATACGAGGTTCATCACGGCGTTAAGATTAAGGACTCGGCATTGATTTCTGCAGCAGTGCTCTCAAACAGGTATATAACTGACAGGTTCCTTCCTGATAAGGCGATTGACCTTATTGATGAAGCTGCATCAAAACTCAGGATGGAGATTGACAGTATGCCGATAGAGCTCGATGAGATTGAGAGAAGGCTCAGGCAGCATGAGATAGAAAAACAGGCTTTGATGAGGGATGATTCAAAGGAATCAAAAGAGAAACTCGATAAGATTATGAAGGAGATGGCAGAGTTTCAGGTGAAGCGAGACGAATTAAAGGCTCAGTGGATGAGTGAAAAAGAGATCATTGCGAAGATAAGGGGATTAAAGGAACAGATAGAGAGGACAAAGATAGATTCAGAGAGGGCGGAGCGGGAAGGAGACCTGACAAGGGCAGCAGAACTCAGGTATGGAAAATTGCTCGAACTGCAGAAAGCCCTCGATGATGAAAACAGAAAGCTCCTTGAGGCACAGGAAAAAAGGAAAATGCTCAAGGAAGAGGTGGACGAGGAGGATATTGCAGAGGTTGTTTCAAAATGGACAGGAATACCAGTAAGCAGGATGCTCGAAGGTGAGGTTCGGAAATTGCTCCATATGGATGAGCGACTGAGGCAAAGAGTTGTCGGGCAGAACGAGGCGATTGAAGCAGTGTCAAATGCTGTCAGGAGAGCTCGCGCAGGCATTCAAGATCCCAACAGGCCGATTGGTTCTTTTATCTTCCTCGGTCCGACAGGTGTGGGAAAGACAGAACTCGCAAGGGCTCTTGCAGAATTCCTTTTTGATGATGAAAACGCAATGATAAGGGTTGACATGTCTGAATATCAGGAAAGGCATACTGTTTCAAGGCTTATCGGTGCACCTCCTGGTTATGTGGGGTATGAAGAAGGTGGTCAGCTTACCGAGGCTGTAAGGAGAAGACCCTATTCCGTGATCCTTTTTGACGAGGTTGAGAAAGCCCATCCAGAGGTATTCAATCTCCTTCTTCAACTACTTGATGACGGAAGACTTACTGATGGGCATGGAAGGACAGTTGATTTCAGAAATACAGTTGTCATTATGACATCGAATATAGGTGGTGCACATATACAGGAGATGCTTGAAGAGAGGTTAAGGAAGCCTGCCGCATACTGGGTGACAGGCAATGAAGAATTGAAGGAAAAGATTATGGAAGATCTTAAGGCCTTCTTCAGACCAGAATTTCTGAACAGGGTTGATGAGATTATCATATTTAACCCTTTGACTCAGGATCTCCTTAAGCAGATTGTGGATATCCAGGTAGAACGAATGAAAAAGTATATCAGAGAGAAGAATATCGATATGAGACTAACCGATAGGGCCAAGGAGTATTTTGCTGAAATAGGTTTTGATCCTGTCTATGGCGCAAGGCCGTTAAAGCGAGCCCTCCAGAGAGAGATACTCAATCCCCTTTCATTGAAACTCCTTGATGGAACGTTCAAAGAGGGCGATATGGTCGAAGTTGATTTTGCAGGCAATAAGCTTATATTCAGGAAGGGGGTGGTTGCAGAGGTAGAGGCATAGTTTTTTTATTAAGCAGAAAGGAGGAGGTATGGCTTACTATGTTATTTTAAGCACACTGACTGATGATGGGAGAAAGACAATCAAAGAGCATCCGGAGAGGATTCTTGAGGTGAACAAAGAGATAGAACAAAAGATGGGCATCAAAGTTAAAGACCAGTTCGCAGTCCTCGGGCCCTACGATTTTGTGAATATCGTTGAGGCCCCAAACAACGAGGCGGTAATGAAGATGTCTGTAGAACTCGGTTCGAGGGGATCCGTGCAACTTCTCACCCTTGCAGCTATACCGGTGAAAGACTTGATTAAGAAGCTGAAATAGGGGGCGCTCTTTATAAGATTCTTGTAGCCGCAGGCTTTAGCCTGCGTTTGAAATCGCTCTTGAACAATGTCATTCGATCCTGATGCTGTATCGGTCTGTCAGTTCTGTTAGTTACCTGTGAGTTAAATGAAGAACCCTGCGGTTTTACCGCAGGGTTCTTCATTTCGCATATAACATTACTAATAAAAATCAACAGATTAGTTTCCTCATTATCTTAACCCAAATAATGCAGACATTGCTCAAAAATTTATTTAACTCGTCTATGACTCGTAGGGATGATTTATTGGGAATATCTTTATTGGTTATATTCATAAAAATATTCCATAAACCATTAGTTAAAGGTACATTAAGGTATCGGAAAATAAATTTTTCCACAACATCTGCATTATGTAAATGCATTTTGGGGTTAATTGAAAATATTAATAAGATAAAGTATGGTAATTGTATGCATATATCGATACTTATATAGATTTTAGAGGAAGAGGTGGATATGGGATTATTCGATTCATCATCAGATATCGAAAAGCAATTAGAAGATACATATGTGCGCGTACTACAAAAAATAATGGGCCTGTCATTATCAGAAGCAAAAAGTACTGTTAATGATATGCTTAACCGAGCAAAAGAAGAGTCTCTAAAAGAAGGAACTTCAAACTTACCTAATAATTATGGCGATATGCTTTTAGAAAGAGAAAATACTGATGAAAATATTAAATCTATGTTGATCAAGAAAAGAAATGAAGGTGTCAGAGATAATGATATAAAATGGTGGTGGAATATGCATGATCTTGAAAGAAGAATGATGATAAAATTTGATGCAGTGAAAATTTATGCTGCATTTCAAAAACTTACAAAAGAATTCAATGTGGATGAAAAGGAAGCGTTAAAAATTATAAGAAAGAGTAACCCTATTTTTGGTAATCCTGACGATACAAGCGGCGATTTTGGTGAAGATAAACCTCTGCCATACGAACTTATGGATAGGATAAATATTTATATTGAAAGAATGTGGTACTCAGATTTAGAAACATGCAAAAAGGAAGTCGAGAAGTCGTCAACTTTGAATGCTTTGATAAGGAAAGAGATTAAGAAAGGAAACATATAGGGCAACACAGTTACTAACACAACATAAGAGTTTGTGGCCAACGGCATCCACTCGAAAACATGAAAATAATACATAAATCTATACTCAAGGAATTAATCTTTACTTTTGTCATCAGTCTTGCCTTTCTGAATTTTGTTTTGATGATGGAAAAGCTACTCAGACTGAGCAGGTTTCTATCAGGTGTCGGTGCATCAATAACAGATATGGCTGCAATTGTCCTCTATATGCAACCGCAGTTACTCTTGCTCACAATACCCATGGCACTTCTCCTTTCCACACTTCTTACCTATGGACGCCACAGTCTTGATAACGAACTCGTAATCCTGAGGGTTAGCGGCATGGACTTTAAAGGAATCTCGAAGCCCGTTTTTATACTCGGAACTTCCTGCTTTTTATTAAACATTGCCGTGAGTTTTTATATCGGGCCTAAAAGCAGTATAAAGCTCAGAGATGAAGTAATGTATATTATCAAGGACCGTACTCCATTAGCAATCGAGGAAGGCACTTTCAATACATCCTTCAAAGACATAGTTATTATGGTAAGTGAGAAGCCATATGCTGATACGTTCAAGGGAATTTTCATCTATGACGGAAGAAATAAAAGTGAGCCTAGAGTGGTGATGGCAAAAGAGGGGAAGCTCTCTATGTTAGAAGGTTTTAGTGCAAATTTAGACCTGAAAGACGGAAATATTCATATCGTAAAAGGTAATAGCACAACCGAAATGTTCTTCGAAAGATACAACTTGATACTCATGCCCGAATCAGACCTTCCATCAAGAAGAAATGCAGAACTTACACCTTCTGAACTAATAAAAGCGATGAGGACAAGTGTACGCCATGCTTTATTATCCTTACAACTTGAACTCCACAGGAGGCTATCATTGCCTTTACTCTGTTTCATCCTTACCTTTTTAGGACCGCCCCTTTCTCTAATGGCTGGAAAATCAGGCAGACTCGGTGGTCTGGCTCTTGGGTTGGGGGTCTTTACTATCTACTACATGCTTCTGATATACGGAGAGAATCTTGTCAGGGCCGGCAGGGTATCTCATTATATTGGGGCATGGACTCCTACTGTTATTCTCGGGATATTTGCATTATGGATTTTTAACAAAGAGAGTAACAAGTGACGAGTTATAAGTTTCTAAGCATATGCTCATAATACAGAGGCATTACCTTAAAGAGTTCTTCAAACTCCTATCCCTTATAGGCACTGGACTTGCTTTGATATTCAGTATCCTTGATCTCATCGACAAAATAGATGACTTTATCAACCCTTCTCTTGGGGATCTGTTGCTCTATACCTCTTTAAACTTCCCTAAATATTTCCTTTACCTCCTGCCAGGTGCCATGCTTATATGTAGCCTGTTCATATTCAGCCAGGCATCGCGCAATAAAGAGCTTGTAGTGATAATGGCTACGGGAGGGAGATTAAAGAGCCTTTTCTTTCCCTTTATTATATTAGGCATATTGGTAAGTATTTTTGCCTTTACCATTGGAGAAACTATCGTCCCTGATTTCTCAAGTAGGTCGGATGAATTAAAAAATACCCTTACGGAACAAGATAAAAAACTTACCTTTAAAGAAGGCACTATCTGGCTGATGGCTACAGATGGTTCCCCTGTAAGGATCGAACTTTACATTCCCGAGAAGAAACTTGCAAAGGGTGTGAGCATTTTTGTTTCTGGGGATGATTTCCTTAAAGAAAGGTTAGAAGCAGAGGAAGCAGAATGGATCAAAACAGAATCTCAAAATTCAGAAGGAATATGGAGGCTAAAAAATGTGACTATTTATGATGTTAAGAGTGGGAATGTAAACAACACAGCAGAGCTTGATTTTCCATATCTTGAATCCCCTGATTTTTTTAGTGCAGGAATTAAAAAACCCGAAGAGATGGGCATAGGTGAACTTTACAGATATACAGAAAGATTGAAAAGGGCAGGTTTCAAGAACACGAACCTCCTCGTAGACATGAACTCAAAGGTCGCATATCCTTTTATAAACCTCTTCATGATTCTCCTCGGTATATCTCTTTCAATGAGAAGCAAAGCTGGCGGAGGCCTTTTTGCTGCAGGGCTCGGGCTTTTGATAAGTACTATCTACTGGTTTGCCTATACCATGATGCTTTCCATGGGATATGCAGGTGTGGTGCCACCTATTGTCGCAACATGGTTTGTGCAAACGGTATTCGGTATTGTTACTGTATATCTCTTCAGAAATATACAGGAATAACTCATCATCCACAAATTTTGTGCAAATAGAAGGATATAGTATTCTCGCTTATCCTCGGCCCGATCCCGAAAGCTTTCGGGATCGGGACTCTCTACGAGTCGTAGACCGAGGTAGCCTGATATATATATATCGGGATAAAACCGCTCAAATACTATATTCTTCCTTTATTTTATGAATAACATGGTCTAAATCTTTAAATTGACTTTAGGTTGACGGTTCTTTTATGATTAATAGGTTTTTCTACGCCAAAAAATATGAAATTGGGATTATTTCCAAAAGAAATAGACTTCTTTGAGATTTTCGATATGGCTGCCTCGAATGTCACAAAGGCAGCCTCACTCTTTTTTAACCTTATGCTCTCAGAAAACTTTGATAACATCGAGGCCAAAGGGAAAGAGATATACGAATTGGAGCAGGAAGGCGACATCTTAACACATGAGATCATAAAAAAACTGAACAAGACTTTTGTTACACCCATAGACAGAGAGGATTTATATGCCCTTGCATCCAGCTTAGACGATATCGTAGACCTCATCTGGGCTGCAACTGAGAGACTCATGGTATTTAAACTAAAGGAGCCTACTAAAGAAGTGATGGAAATGGCAAAAGATCTCCTTATGACCACAGAGGTTGTGCAGAAGGCAATAAAGAAGCTCAAAGAAAAGAAATACTCCCATATGCAGGAATACTGTATTGAGATAAACAGACTCGAAAACAGGATAGACAGGGGTTTCAGAGATGCCCTTGGAAAACTCTTTGAAGAAGTCAAAGACTGTATCTTCATTATAAAATGGAAAGAGATCTATGAACACCTCGAGGATGCCTCTGACCGGTGTGAGGATGTTGCCAATGTTCTGGAAGCCATAGTCCTCAAAAATGCATGATACTTTCTTTTTACTCCTCTGTGTCATATTTCTTGCAATTATTTTTGATTTCATAAACGGCTTTCACGATACAGCAAATGCAATCGCCACATCAGTATCAACAAGGGTTTTGTCCCCGAAAGTAGCTGTATCAATGGCAGCAATATTGAACATGGTCGGTGCATTATCAGGGACTGCAGTTGCCAAAACAGTGGGAGCTGGCCTTGTGGAGGTTTCATGCATAACTCAAGTCACGGTTATTTCTGCTCTTATAGCTGCTATCCTATGGGATATAACCACATGGTATCTCGGTCTTCCCACGTCCTCAAGCCATGCCATCCTTTCAGGAGTCGTTGGCGCAGGGATAGCAACTGCAGGGACAGGGGTTATTATTCAAAAGGGGGTCTATAAGGTCCTCGCAGGTTTGATCCTTTCTCCTCTCATAGGATTTATACTGAGCTTTTTCTTAATGTTGTTTCTCTTATGGCTGTTCGGGAGATCTACACCCACATTGGTCACTAATCTTTTTGGAAGGCTTCAGATTCTGTCCGCAGCTTATATGGCCTTCAGCCATGGAAGCAACGATGCTCAAAAGACAATGGGGATTATAACAATGGCCCTGGTAAGTTACTATAAACTTCCCGAGTTCCATATCCCTTTGTGGGTAATCGCAGTGTGTGCAACAGCTATGGCATTTGGCACAGCATTCGGAGGCTGGAGAATCATAAAGACCCTCGGAGTACGTCTTGTTCAACTCAGACCCATTCATGGATTTGCAGCAGAGACATCAGCAGCTACAGTCATAGAGATTGCATCCAGAATTGGCCTTCCTCTTTCGACGACCCATGTGATTTCATCCACCATAATGGGTGTAGGTGCCTCCAAGAGGCTATCAGCAGTAAAATGGGGAATAGGAGGAAATATTGTCCTCGCATGGGTACTTACATTGCCTGTGTGTGCCATCCTTGCATGGCTAATATGTAAGGGGATGCATTTGTTGATTACAGGTTAAACGGCATTTATTATGCATAAAGGATATCTCTGTATTGTTCTTCATGCACATCTCCCTTATATAAGACATCCTGAATATGATTACTTTCTTGAGGAAAACTGGCTTTATGAGGCAATCACTGAGACATATATCCCGCTCCTCGATATCTTTGAAAGACTTATCAACGATGGCATAGATTTCAGAATAACTTTATCACTGAGCCCGCCCCTTATTGAAATGTTCAATGACGATCTTCTCAGAGAAAGATATAAGAGACATATCGAAAGGCTTATAGAATTATCAGAAAGGGAGATTTACAGGACAAAAGGTGATATCCATTTCGGACCAGTTGTTCGGATGTATCATCAAAGATTCCAGAGGATACGGCATTTATTTGAAAAGGTTCATAGGAAAGACCTTACATCAGCCTTTAAAGCATTACAAGATACTGGTAAAGTTGAGTTAATAATGTCAACGGCGACCCATGCCTTTCTTCCCACTTTATTCATGTACCCTCAGGCAATAAGGGCACAGATAAAAATTGCCGCAGAACACTTTAGAAAGAATTTTCATACGTCTCCCAGGGGGATATGGCTCCCTGAATGTGGCTATACATCAGACGTCGACGAGTACCTGAGAGAGGAAAACATACAATTCTTTTTCCTCGATACTCACGGGATAATCCATGGGAGACCATTGCCGCGATACGGTGTCTATGCGCCTGTATCTTGCCCTTCTGGTATTTTTGCCTTTGGCAGAGACGTAGAAACTTCCAAGCAGGTCTGGTCTTCTGTTGAAGGATATCCAGGCGACTTTGCCTACAGGGATTTTTACAGAGACATTGGGTTTGACCTTTCTCACGACTATATAGGGTCCTATATTCATCCTGATGGGATAAGGACATATACGGGTCTGAAATATTATAGGATAACTGGGAAAACGGACAAGAAAGAACCATATGTCAGAAAACATGCTAAGAAAAAAGTTGAGGAGCATGCATACAATTTTATATCTAATAGAAAGCTTCAGGTAGATTTTCTATCAGAAACCTTTAAGGATCAGCATGTTCCTCTCAAACCTGTCATTACTGCACTTTACGACGCTGAGCTTTTTGGCCACTGGTGGTTTGAGGGTCCAGATTGGCTCGATCTTCTTTTCAGGAGGATAGACTATGGGCGCGCCAATTTTACGACAATAACTCCCTCGGAATACTTAAATCTACAGAACTCTCATAATAAGGAACTGCAGGTATGCCAGCCATCCATGTCGAGCTGGGGTCACAAAGGGTACAATGAGGTCTGGCTGAACAACGCTAACGATTACATTTACCGGCATCTTCATAAGATGACGGAACGCATGATATATCTTGCCGAGAGATTTCATAAAGCAGAAGCCATTCTTCAGAGCGCACTAAATCAGGCTGTGAGGGAGCTTCTCCTATCACAGCATAGTGACTGGGCATTTATCATGGATTCAAGTACTGCTGCAGAGTATGCGAGAAGGCGTTTTGTAGAGCATACTATCAGGTTTAACACCCTTTATCACTCAATTATCTCAGAGAATATCTCAGAAAAATGGCTCAGAGAAATTGAGGATAAGGACAGAATATTTCAGGATATTGATTACAGGGTCTATAGAAGTAATGCTAAGTGACCAAAGGGCAGATATTCGCTTTTTAGGACTGTTCACTCTTCATTTTTCACTATTTACTGATTTTAGGAGAGTAATTTATCGAAGGGATATGACTTCAGGTAAGTCAGGAATTCCTCTATGGCATGGGATGAAACTGAATTCTTGTAAGTGATTAGAGAAAAGTTCCTCACCATCTTTTCCTCCTTGAAGCTGAGCATGTTGAGGGTCCCATACTTGCTTTCCTTCCTCGCAGCCCAGCGCGAGATTATTGATACACCCAGTCCATTCTCTACAGCTTCTTTTATAGCCTGTGTGCTTCCAAGGACCATAGATACCTTCATGCTCTGTAAAGTAATGCCGTGACGGGCAAGGAACTTTTCTATTGTCTGTCTTGTGCCGGAACCAGCTTCCCTGAGGATAAAGGGTTCCTCAATAAGTTCAGCAATGGATACCTCTTTTCTCTTAGCCCATGAATGGTGGGGAGGGACAATCAACAAAAGCTCATCAGAGAGCAGTTTTTCGACAACGATCTTCTGTCTTTTAACGTCGCCCTCAATAAGACCGACGTTAATGTTGCCTGCATTAAGCAACTCTATTACCCTCTGCATGTTTGCGACAAAGAGATGGACCTTGATCTTGGGATGGGTTTTCCTGAAATCTGAAATGACACTTGGTAAAAGATAGTTACCTATTGTAGAGCCAGCGCCAATAGTGATACTTCCTTTCACAAGGCCTGTCATTTCCCCAATGACTTTTTCTGCAGAGGCATAGAGGGCAAGGATTTCTTTTGCATATTTATAAAGAACCTCTCCTGCAGGTGTAAGGGTAACCCTGCTTGATGACCTGTCAAAGAGTTTTGTCTCGTACATCTCCTCGAGGGCCTGGATCTGAAGGCTTACGGCAGGCTGGGTGAGATGAATAATCTCGGAGGTTTTTGAAAAACTTCTCGTCTCGGCTACTGTGCAGAAGACTTTCAGTTTATGATCTTCCATTCCCATTTTTTGTTTCCTGTTAAACCCATTCTACCTTCTCCAGAAAGGTTTAAACGGAAAGAGCTATAATATTTTTTAATCTTTCTATAATAAGTATTAAAGAGATTAAAGTCAAGAGTCGCTTCTGTAAAAGAGTATGCGGTGGCATTGAGGGCATTGTAAGATTTCTTCATTCCTTTTTATTTCTACAAAAAGCTGGGGGGGGATATTCATATTGCATCCCTGGCAGACCTCTTCTTTTGCTTCTGCAACTGCTGTCCCTTTGCCTGATTCAATCAGACTTATATAGAGGTTGTAGAGTTCTTTGTCAACAATATCAACAATTTTTGCCCTTTCGTCCCTGAGGGCTAAAAGTTCTTTTTCAGCCTCAGAGACCTCTCTTTTGAGCTTTTCTCTAAATGCCTCTACTTTATCCTTCTCCGATTTGAGTCTTGTTTCCTCTGATTTTATCTGTTTTGAAGAATTATCTATCTCTTCCATAATAATAAGAATCTCATCCTCTAAGGTGGAAAGCTCCTTTTCTGCGGCTTCTATCTCCTTCAGGTGGGCTTGATATTCTTTGTTTGTTTTTATCTCTGTCATGCGAGCTTTCAGTTTTTTGATCTTTTCATTTATATCATCGAGTCCTCTCTCCTTGTCACGCTTCTTTTTTTCAAGGGACTCTTGACCTTGTTTCAATTTATCGAGAGCCGCCTGGGCTTTCTTAAGGGGACTTTCTACCTCGGAAATCTTTGAAGGGATTCCCTTTATGACTAATTGTTTTTCGAGAATAAGGCTATCAAATTTCTGAAGGTTTATCAGAAGAGTTAGATGTTGTATCAAACAGTCCACCTCAAAAACTTGCCCTGCAAGTTTCTTGAGTTTACTGTTAAAAGGAATAAGTCAAAAAATTTCTTTTTCCTCGCCACTGTTCACCCTTGAATTTGAAGCACT
>DASPRG010000086.1:0-5208 GCA_035624555.1 Thermodesulfovibrionales bacterium | reverse complement strand
CCAGACCACTCAGAGGAAGTATAACCGCATTCCCTGCAGCAGTAAGGATGCTTGAGGGCTACCTTCATATTAAGGGCCTTCCTGAACTCTTGCACAGCCCTATCAGGCTGGTACCTCTTCAGATAGAGATTACCCATCAGTTGGTGCAGTTCCGGATAGGCAGCACTTCCGGTATCTATATATGAAAGGGTTTCGAAGGCATCATCTATCATTTCGAGCCTGTAAAAAAGCTTACCGAGAAAGAATTTTATGATAGGATCCTGTGGATGTCTTGAAAGATTATTTTTATAAATCCTTATAAGTCGTGCTGGTTCACCAAGATTTATCAGTAAGTCTTCAAGTCTTGCGAGAATAATCATCGAGGATGTCTCTTCATAGCACTTCTCCAGAAGGTTAACAGCCTCCTCATTTTCGCCTTCCCTTAAAAGTACCTCAGCAAGCCCTAAGGTTGCTGGAATAAAGTCCTTTTCTAATCTCTGTACTGTCCTGAAAGCTTTTTTTGCCTTTTCAAGCTCGCCGTTTTCGAGACTCTGTCTTCCATACTCATACTTGTAACCCACGAGATTCTGTCTTTCGCGGGTTTTATCCTTGTCTGTATGTTCATTCTTCATGATAAACTTCTGAACACTCACAACCTCATCCCACCTACCCTGCTTTTCGAGTATCCCCCTTTTTCTATAGAGGGCCGAGAGGTTTTCCTCATCTATATCGAGAATCTCCTCGAGGTAATGTAAAGCATCTGACCATCTCCCTGTCCTTTCCATGAGCCTTTCCATAGAAAAAAGTGTTTCGAGGTTTTGAGGGTTAAGGTTTCTTGCCCTCTGGTAGTATTCGGATGCCTTCTGAAAATCCTCTTCAGAAATAGCAATATCTCCGAGTCTGAGTAATGCATCGAGGTGTTGCGGTTCCTTTGACAAAACACCCTGGAGAAACCCCTTTGCATCATCTTCATTCTGTGCGAGGAGAGAGTTTAAAGCCTTAGAGTACAATTCCTGAACTTCTGCCTCTTTCTTCTGTTTCTTCTGATATTGCCAGTTATTAATAAACCTCCTGGCATCTCTTATAGCAATGATAATAAGTATTGCAAGGGCACCGATGGCACTTGACAGCAAAAGGAGAGCAATCTTGGAGATTTCATAGGCCTTGTCAAAAGGCACTTTAATTGTAGTTACCTCCTGGTTAAAAATACCAAAGAGGGCAATAACTCCAAGAAATAGGATAAATATGGAAATAGATAGTTTACTCATTAGCAAGCTCACTTAAGGGAATGCTCTGGGCATCCATCCAGAGTTTTTCAAGCTCATAAAACCCTCTTGTCCCTTCTTCGAATATATGGACTATCACATCCCCGTAATCCATTAGAACCCAGTGGCTGTGATTTAATCCTTCAACACCGAGAGGCTTTATCCCTGCTCTTTCAGACCTTTCCTCGACTGCTTCTGCAATTGCCTTTACATGCGTTGTGCTTTCTCCAGAACAGATGACAAAATAGTCTGCAAGAATGGTCAGGCCTTTTAAATCGAGGATAAGTAAATCCTTTGCCTTCTTATCAAAGGCAATCCTAGCCAATTCGAGGGCTTTTTCTTTACTTTCTAAAGGCTTCCCCTCCCTTCTATTTTTCGTGAAGCGTAACGCGTAATGCGTAATCTGAAAAAACCTGACCGAGACTCACTACACATCACGCATCACTCATCACGCACATAGAGCTTATTAGCAATTATATAGGATTCGATGGACTCTGGCAACAGATATTTTATACTTTTTCCTTCCCTGACGCGCCTTCTTATTTCGGTTGCTGAAATGTCTATTAGAGGGATACTGAATGCTATAACGGCCCTCCCACTCTTGAGGGTTGTGGTATATAACTTGAGTTCTGTCTTATCGAGCTTTGCAAGGTCATTTTTGGGGACATTCATGTATGGAGATGAGAGAAGGTCAACGAATTTAAAAGGTGGACGCGAGATAACGATAAAATCTACAAGGCTGATGAGTCTTTCAGGCTGCCACCAGGTAGGAATTTCAAGAAAAGAATCTATACCGAGGATAAAGTACAAGTTTGTACCATGATAAATGCTCTGCAGTTCTTCTATTGTATGAACAGAATATGATTTACCCGGCCTCTTAAATTCGATGTCAGAAATTTCAAAAAAACCATTTGCGGATAGAGCAAGCTCTGTCATCTTATACTTATGTGCTGGATCTAAAAGTTCTTGAGTCTTGAGAGGCGGGCTCTTGGAAGGGATAAAGATAATTTTGTTCAGCTCAAACCTTTCTCTGACCTCTTCTGCTGCCCTCAAGTGGCCGTAGTGGATTGGATTAAAAGTCCCTCCGAATATTCCGATTTTCACTCACTTCTTCCTGTCATTGCGAGCCGAAGGCGAAGCAATACCCTTTTGAGATTGCCTCGTCGCTTTGCTCCTCGCAATGACACTTTATAATATTGCCTTCAAAGAAAGTCCTCTATTCCCTTAGTTGCCCATCCCCAAGAACGATGAACTTTGTACATGTAAGTTCCTCAAGACCCATTGGACCTCTTGCGTGAATTTTATCCGTTGCTATGCCTATTTCAGCTCCAAGGCCGAACTGATATCCATCATTTAGCCTTGTTGAGGCATTCACAAAGACTGCAGAAGAGTCAACCTCCTTCAGAAATCTCATAGCCTTATTATAGTCCTTTGTCACAATCGCATCAGAGTGCGAAGATCCATACTGTGCGATATGCTCCATAGCGTTATCCATATCTTTTACTATCTTCACATTCAAGATAAGATCAAGATATTCCTTATAGAGGTCCTCTTCTTTCAAAACTTTAAGAGATGCATCGATCTTCCTCGTCTCAGGACATCCCTTAAGGGTCACACCTGCCTCCCTGAACTTCTTGATCATAGTTGGCAGAAAGGTCATTGCAATCTTCTTGTCTACGAGCATCGTCTCCATAGCATTACAGGTACCAGGCCTCTGGACCTTTGCATTAAAGCATATCTTTTCTGCCATGTCCAGGTCTGCATCCCTGTCAACAAAAACGTGGCAGACACCCTTATAATGCTTGAGTACCGGGATCCTCGAATTTTCCGTAACAGTCCTGATAAGGCCTTCGCCACCCCTTGGGATTATCAGGTCAATAATTCCTTCGAGCTTGAGCATCTCCATAACTGCTTCTCTCTCAGATATATCAATAAATGTGATAGCTCCTTGATGTATCTCCTCTTCTTTAGCTACTGCTCTTAAGACCTCTACAATCGCCTTATTTGAGTTAATAGCCTCAGAGCCGCCTCTGAGTAACACAGCATTGCCAGCCTTAAGACAGAGACCTGTTGCATCCACCGTTACATTTGGTCTGGATTCGTAGATAATTCCAATGACCCCGATAGGCACACGCATCCTTCCGACAGACATCCCATTCGGCCTCTGCCACATCTTAGTTATTTCTCCAACGGGGTCGGGGAGAGCTATAACTTCTATAAGACCCTGTGACATCTCATCGATACGTTTCTCATTTAATGTAAGTCTGTCAATCAATGCCCTGGAAAGCCCTTTTTTCTCTGCAGATTGGATATCTTTTTGATTCTCTGAAATAAGAACTTTTGCCTTTTTTACCAGGGCCTCTGCCATCTTCCGGAGTACGATATTTTTCTTTTTTGATGATGATTTTGCTAAGGCCTTTGCGCCTTCTTTTGCCTCTCTTGCCTTATTCAGAACATATTCCTTTATATCCATCGGTTCCCTCCAGAATAGCCTAATCTCATTGCTGCAAATATAATATCACAACTCCGATGATATTCAGAAATTTAGAGGCATGGCATTATTTCAGGAATAGCCTTATGATTGACATGACTATGGCATTATGCTAAAAAAAGACTATGTGGGATTACACAAAAAAGGTTAAAGAATTTTTTCTTCATCCAAAAAATGTTGGTGAAATAAAAGACCCTGATGCTGTTGGCGATGTGGGGAGTATCATCTGCGGAGATGCCCTTCGACTTACCCTCAAGATCGACAAAAAGAATAATACAATCAAGGACGCAAAGTTTCAGACATTTGGCTGCGCAAGCGCAATAGCAAGCTCCTCTGCCTTGACAGAACTTATAAAAGGAAAAACCATTGATGAGGCTTTAAAGATAAGCAATCAGGATATTGCAGAATATCTCGGAGGCCTCCCGAAAGAAAAGATGCATTGCTCTGTCATGGGCAGGGAAGCTCTGGAGGCAGCAATAGCTAATTTCAGAGGGGAAAAGAAACCACCTGAAAGAGAAGAAAAAATCGTATGTGAGTGTTTCGAGGTCTCAGAGGAAAAGATACGAAAAGTCGCTATCGAAAACCATCTGACAACAGTAGAAGATATAACAAACTTTACAAAGGCAGGGGGTGGATGCGGCAATTGCATTCCTACTATTGAGGCTATTTTGAAAGATATATGGTTTGTAAAGCCCTTACCAGAAAAACCAGGAGCACCAAAAAAACTGACCAACCTCCAGAAAATAGCACTTATACAGGATGTAATAGAAAAAGAGATAAGGCCAAGACTTCAGGCTGACGGTGGGGACATTGAGCTCATAGATATAGACGGCAATAAAGTTATCATCGGTTTAAGAGCAATGTGCGTTGGATGCCTCATGGGTGATGTGACAGTAAAAGGCATCGAGAATAAACTCAAGGAACTTGTCAGTGAGGAGATCACTGTGGAGGTCGGATGAAGACGGTTTACTTTGACAACAATGCAACGACAAAAATAGCCCCTGAGGTTTTTGATGAGATAAAACCTTATCTAACTGACCTCTACGGAAACCCCTCGAGTATGCATACCTTTGGTGGAGCTCTTCGAAACAAGATTGAAGAGGCAAGGGCTAAGGTTGCCGACCTCATAGGTGCTGAGCCTGAAGAGATAGTCTTCATGAGCTGTGGCACGGAAAGTGATAATACAGCTTTGATGGGTGCTGTAGAGTCTTATCCGCAGAAAAGACATATGGTCACCACACGTGTTGAACACCCTGCTGTCTTTAACTTTGTAAAACACCTTGCAAGGAAGTGCTTTAGGGCAACATTTCTTCCTGTAGATAGTAAAGGAAGGCTCGATATGAATGTTTTCTCGAAGGCCATTGACGATGATACTTCAGTAGTTTCGATAATGTATGCAAATAATGAGACTGGCGTGATTTTCCCTATAGAGGAAATAGGAGAAATCTTAAGGGAAAGGAAGATACTCTTTCA
>DASPRG010000063.1:0-2357 GCA_035624555.1 Thermodesulfovibrionales bacterium | reverse complement strand
GGAATCTCTATTGTGAAGACTGTCCCTTTTGGTTCATTATCCTTGACCCTAATATATCCTCTATGCTCTGCAATAATCCTATTTGCTATCGCGAGACCAAGGCCTGTACCATCCTTCTTTGTTGAGAAATATGGAAGAAATAATTTTTCCTTGTCCTCATCTCTTATGCCTGGACCATTGTCTGCAATATCGATAGATACTATGTTCGACGGAAGCTCAAAACTGAGTCTTACATCGATTCTGCCTTTATTGGAGATAGCGTAAATAGCATTATCGATTATGTTTATCATGACCCGTTTAAACTGTTCTTCATCAAGTTCTACCATGGGACTGTCCTCTGGCAGCGATGCATTTATTTCTACACCTTTAAAACCCTTATAAAGGTTAACCACTTCATCTATTAACGTCGGCACATGGGTTGGTGTCTTTTTTATCTCTGGCATCTTGCTGAACCTTGAAAACTCATCAACCAATCTCTTTAAGCCTTCAACCTCCTTTATAATGGTTTTTGTTGAACGGTCGAAAATCTGGTTAAAATCAGCTTCTTTGTTTTCCCATTTCTTAACCATACGCTCTGTAGAGAGTTTAATCGGTGTAAGGGGATTTTTTATCTCGTGGGCGATCCTCCTGGCAACCTCCTGCCATGCGACTGCCCTTTGCGCCTTTATAATATCAGTGAGGTCATCAAAGACAACAAGAAGCCCTATATATTTTTGAGGATCTTTGAGGCCTTTTATAAAGACTCTGAGAATGGCTTTCCTATTTCCAATAGTTACTTTTACTTCCTTGTCGATCCATCTGAATTCCCGTCCTTCTATCCCCTTGACGAGGTCCTCGAGTTCGTCTGATTTTATCATGGACATGAGTTCCTTGTAACTTTTATAAATAACCGCCTCTGATTCTATGCTGAGTATTGAGCAAGCAGCACCGTTTATCATCAGTATCTTCCCGTCAGTGTCCAGCATGATAACACCTGAATTAATATTATCGAGGATATTCTCCGTAAAGAGTCTTCGTCTGTTAGATTCAATATAAGCAGACTGGAGAGATTCTTTACCCTCCTTCAACTCCTTTACCATGTGGTTAAAGGAATTTACAAGTAGTCCTATCTCATCTTTCTGGTCCAAATCAACATTTACATCGAGGTTCCCAGCAGCAACCTGCTCTGTTGCCTGTGCAAGGTTCTGAATAGGATCTGTTATCCCTCTTGCAATCCTAAGGGCAACCCATAAAGCCATGAAAATGACAATGAGAGTCAGGAAACCGAGAATCAGGAGATAATTTGTCTTTATAGGGACCCTCCATGATTCGAGGGTTAGGTATTTTTCATAGGCATCTTTTATGTTTTCCACATTTTCAGTAATCTTTTTCGGTATGAAAGACTCAACGGCTATTACGCCTACCTGCCTTCCACCAAGGTATTCGGGCACTACAGCCCTTATTCTATCACCGCTGTCCTCTGATATGACCTCTACTCCTGCCTTACCTTCAAAGGCAGCTTTGACTGTTTCAGTGGCGTTTTGGGGTATCTCTGTGAGATGCATGACAGTATAATTACTCTCAGGTATTTTCCCCGTTGGTAATCTCTTCGCGAAATCGAGGACCCTTTGTTTCTCTAACTCGTAAAAAGCCTTGGCTATTTCAACAGAGCTGTCAAGAGGTTGTTTGAGCTGAGGAGCAAACCAGCGGTCTATATAATTCGTGATAAGTCCGCTTGAGACAATAAATAAAATAGTGGCTGGGATTAAGGTAAGCACGACGAGGATAACGACGAGTTTTGTTTTAAATTTATACCCGAGGATTCTGTTTTTTCTTTCGAGATAGAGTCTCGCAAGGCTCTTCCCGACAAAAAACATAAGGGTAAGAAGGGCAATGACAGTTAGGTTCAGCAGTATGAGGACGGTAAACTTTGCTAAAAAGGAAACACTCTCAAGTTTCATATAGTAGAGCTCAATTCCAAAGGCGACAATGATGAGCAAAAATAAAAGGGCTATGATAATGTGGAAACGGAAATTTTTCATTGGACAGACCCTATCCTAAAATTCGGGGAATCTTTTGAAATCTTGAATTCATTTTCTGATAAGAAAATAATAAAGGGCCCTATTAAGGGAGGGAGTTTCCTGATTTTCGATTCGACCGTTATCCTGACAAAATATATTCCTGGTTCGAGTTCTTTTGTATTCGTAAGTTTAAGATCATCGATGCTCAGTGCCCAATTTATCATGGACTCGAAGGACTTAAACCTTTTCTTTATAATTATGTTGCCATCAGAGGAGGTTGCAATAAACTCGCTCTTTACAGGATCAGATTTGAGGGTTCTTGTTAAGGCTTCGCCAAGAACGAACTCATTAGGCCAC
>DASPRG010000051.1:0-3216 GCA_035624555.1 Thermodesulfovibrionales bacterium | reverse complement strand
TTTGCACCACCCGTCGAAAATTTCAGTGTCCTCCGCTCAAACTTGGTACCTTCCTGTCGTGACTTCTGCAAGACTATCCTGTAATAGTGAGGCGCACAGGTGGGTCTGACAAGCATGGTTTTTTCGTCCTTTTCCATCTGGTAGTGCCAATCAAGGATTTCCTCATAGTCTTCCTTGGAGATAAGCTCATTCATAATCTCTTCTCCCCTGCCTGTAGGCACTATCATGAACATGTACCATGCTGTTGCTCCAAGTTCTTTTGCAAGCTTGTATACTTTCGGAATTTCCTCCTGATTTCTCTTTGTGAAGGATGAATTGATGATAAATTCAATATCATGTTTTTTAAAAAGCTTTGCTGCCCTTATCGTGCCTTCAAAAGCGCCTTTCTGGCTCCTGAAATCGTCATGTATGGACTCTTCAGAGCCATCGAGGCTGAGAGAGACAATCTTTATTCCTGATGTTTTTATCTTATCGCAGGTACTATCCGTAACGAGGGTTCCATTTGTGGCGAGACACATTCTGAACCCTTTATCTTTACCATATTGAGCGATGTCAAAGACATCTTTTCTCAATAGTGGTTCGCCTCCGGAAAGGACGACAACAGGTTTCGCATAACTGGCAATATCATCCATAATTCTGAATGCCTCTTCAGTGGAGAAATCGGGATGGTCTTTGACCTCCTGTTCAGAAGAAGAACGACAGTGAATACAATGCAGATTGCATCTTCTTGTAATCTCCCAGGCAATCCATTTAGGAGTAAATTCCATTTGACTCACCTCAGCTTTATCCGCCAGAGGCGGATTTATTTTATTGCCTCTTCCAATTTTTCGATCTCAGAAGTTCGCCATGGTAAAAAGACCCGTTCTTCTATTGAATTGAGAAGAGGTTGAAATGTAGACGAATCCAGTGCAGAGATAGCTATTGCATTATAGCGCAGGGCAAGGTGTCCTGCTTCTCCTTTTTCTAATTTATCTATTTTGTTCAATATAAGGAGTCTGTTTTTTTTGGAAAGATGAAGCTCCTCGAGTATTTTTTCAACAGATTCGATGTGCTGTTCGAAACGGGGATTCGAGACATCAACGATATGCAGTAATAAGTCAGCATCCTCGAGTTCCTCGAGGGTTGCTTTGAATGCTGCCATGAGATCTTTTGGAAGGTTTCTTATGAAACCAACGGTATCTGTAATAATGACCTCCCTCTCACGGGGAAATCTCAAACGCCTGCTCGAAGTATCAAGGGTTGCAAACATCTTGTCTTCAACAAATACAGAACTTTTCGTGAGGGCATTAAGGAGCGTTGATTTCCCAGCATTGGTGTATCCTATGATAGAGACAATCGGTATGCCTCTCTGAACCCGTTTATGCCTCCTCTGCCGTCTTGCTTCGCTGAGAGATCCCAGTTCTTTTTCGAGCAGGTTTATCTTCTCACGTACCCGCCTTCTATCCACCTCGAGCTTCATTTCGCCAGGTCCTCTTCCACCAATTCCACCCATCAGACGGGACATTGCTGTCCCTTTCCCTGTAAGCCTTGGTAGTCTGTAATTGAGCTGTGCAAGTTCAACCTGCACCTTACCATCCTTACTGTGTGCACGCCTTGCAAAGATGTCCAGAATGAGTTGCGTGCGGTCTATGACTTTGAGTTCAGTGAATTCTGTTATTGCCTTTATCTGAGATGGGCTCAGATCCTGGTCGAATATCAGAAGTGTTGCACCTTTATTCATGGCATTGATAATGAGCTCTTTGAGCTTTCCTTCACCCATGAGATATTTCGGATTAATCTCCTTTGGTCTCTGGATAACAGTATCAAGGACGATTACATCACTTGATCGGGCGAGCTCCTTCAGCTCTTCAATGGAATCTTCCTGTGCATATCGCGGTTTTGTCGAAACACTTACCAGTATCGCTCGTTCTCTTCTGTCTCTCTGGTCAAAGGTTATCGCTCTTTCCATCTCATCTTCAAGAGAGTGTATAAAGGTTTTAAAATCCAGGTTGAAGGCGTAGAAATTTTTTGCGGGTAGGATCTCTATTTCCTTTTCTGAGCCACGAGGCATGAGATGTGCTACATATATATTTCCTGGTAACCCATCCTTTGAAGATATTGCGGCTATAATGTCGAACCTTAATAAGGCAAGGTCAGTGAGGTCATCCTGGTTGAGGGGCTCTTCTTTTAGGTGGGTATGTACAAGTCGGAGTCCTCTTAAGGGGCTCCTTCCTACAGGATAATCTTCAAGCGGAGGGATAATGATTCCTTTTGCATCGCCGACAATTACATGAGTAATAGTGCCATTCCTATCAATGAGGGTACCTACCTGACGGCCTGTTTCAGAGGAGAGTTCGGTAAGGTATTTTGCGAGTTCGGGGGTAATTACCTCGTTATGTAGCCTTCTCCGGTAAATTCTCTCGAGAGAGTGAAGGTAGCTGGCCTTGAGACCTGATAAATTTCCGTAAAGTGCTGGTATTTATGTCCTCCTACTTTTTATATTATATCATATACGCTTGAATAACCGATAACCAAATAACAATAACCAAAATGCGAAATAACCAATCACCAAATTACAATAATCAAATAATAACCAATATTCCAATATTCAATAAATAACCTCATATTAATATGAACGCATTAACCCATGGTACCCCTCACCCTTCCCTCCCCCTCAAGGGGGGAGGGGTAGGGTGGGGGTGATATAACTTACTAAGGAGTTCATAAGTAAAACCTCATTAAAGGCCTGTTTCTGTCATGCCGGCTTGTCCGGCATCTTTCTTCAAGAAGGATTCCCGACAAGCGGGAATGACATACAAGTGGCTTTACTTATGACCATATTAGTAACTTCTTACGTTTATAGTAGTTGGTGTTTGGTTATTTAGATTTGTTTGGAATTTGGTTATTGGTGCTTGGTTATTGAAGTCAAGAAGGGGGGTGTTTATGGAGATTATTTCTGAGAAAACTATTAACGAAAAGACCCTGAGACTTGTTCAGGGAGACATTACAGAGAGAGATGTGGATGCAATAGTAAATGCAGCTAATGCACATCTTCAGCACGGTGGAGGTGTTGCAGGAGCAATTGTAAGAAAAGGAGGACAAATTATACAGGAAGAAAGTAACAGGATAGGATATACACCTGTTGGCACCGCAGTCATTACAGGCGCTGGCAAATTACCTGCAAAATTCGTCATCCATGCAATCGGTCCGAGAATGGGTGAAGGGGATGAGAATAAT
>DASPRG010000038.1:0-7915 GCA_035624555.1 Thermodesulfovibrionales bacterium | reverse complement strand
AGGTGCAGCAAATACGATAGGTGGTGGCAGAGGAATTCCAATATTTATATTTACCCCTGCCATCGTTGGAATAGGAACGACAATTGCCAACGCTAAAAGGATTGTACTGCAAAGTAACTTTTTCATTTTGTTACCTCCTTTTTTAAATATCTCTTGGGAGACATTTAAGATTTGTCAGAATACACATAAAACCACATAAAACCTTAAATCACTTCTTTTCCAAGTGGAGAAAATTTAGCAATGCCCATGCCAGAGCTAAGTTGTTCACAAATAAGCTTTATAAGAAATAGAAAATTCCCCTTTAGGGAAAGGTATCCTTTTTTAGGGAAGGCGAGTTTAACTTTTGTCGTTTAGACAATGTTATTTGAACTCTGATATTATTTTATTGATTTCGATTTGAACTTTTGCCCATCAATAGGATTTTTTATATGCAACACTTCAGGAAGAAGTTTATTTCTCTCATTATTTTGTGAATGAAACCATCATCAGCATCAACAGAAATAATATAACCCCATATTCTTGCAATCTTTTCTGGCTTGTTAGGAGAAGAAGGTTTCAACTCAATATCATATCCCATCAGTCTAAACATGACCTGGAAATACTTCACGTTAATCTTCTTGGTAAAAATATCGGGTTTGACCGCCATAGTCAGTGAAAGCAATAAGCAGATAGAAAAGAAGATATAAAAAAAGATATGAAAGATTATCTTGCCTTGTCCCATAGTATCAAAATTTCACAGATTTAGTTTCTCATTTTATCATTTCTTTCCAGTTGTAATATGCAGAATTATATCAGATACAAAAAATGCACAGTACAGGAAGGAGTCGAGAGGCTCATTCCCACCTACAAGTGTTTAGTTATTAGTGTGTCAAGACATCAAGGATTACCGATAAAATATTCATGTTGGTAGGTCGACCGATTCCCATAAATTGCGGGACAATTAAACATGAGACGAGTCAAACAGCAACTTTTTATAGGAATACCCTTTAACGAGGGGCATAAAAAAAGCTTCAAACAATCTTAACAAGAGGTATGCCAAAGTCTATCTATATTTTCCGGTATAATTGGTTATGTAGCTTTTATAGCTGGATTTGGGTAACAATATAATCTGTAGAGTATATATAAGGAAGTACTATGAAATCATTCGAAGAGAAATATAAATATTCTGAGAGAAAACACAAAGATTTCATCGAGATTACTAAACTAATCAGTTATAACTTTGACACAGAAGTCATTGTTGCAAAAAGTCTCTCTTTTATAGCTGAAAGGTTAAAGAAAAGGGTAAGGATATATCTTCTTGACGAGCGGGGAGATTTGGTTATCAAACAATGGAGCGGGAATTATGGGCATGATTTAAAAAAGGGAGTGACTGTAAATAAAAAGAGTATTGTCTGGGATACGTTTGTAAAAGGGATATCCCTTAATCTTACTCGTGAAGAAATGTTCAGCGGCTTTAAACATTCATTAAAAAATGCAGTAACTCTCAAGGCCGTTATTACCATTAAACATATGGATAACAACGGTCTTGAAAAAAAGAAATTTGGTGTTATGGTTATAGATTCGGGTATAGATAAGACACCTATCAGTCAAGAAGATTTTATATATTCAAAGGAAATTGGCATGTTGATTGGGCAGGCCATAGCTCGGGCTAATTTCTTTAACGAATATAATAGGATGAGGGATAGGTTAAGCCTTATACAGGAGGAAAGGATAAAGGTATTAAATGCCATGGTCCATAATCTTAGAAATCCCCTGACTGTTATCGGTGGTTTTACAAGAAGATTTCCTAAGATTATTCATGATCTCTTTCAGTCCGAAGACGAAGAGAAGAAAAAGGAGTATCTTGATAAGCTCCTTGAATATTCAAAGATTATTGCAAGGGAAGAGTACACGATAGAGGAAAATATAAACGACTTTGTGAATTTCTTATCACTTACCGATACAAAATATAAAAATGAGATATCAGAGTTCCCATTAAATCCATTAATACAGAATATCATTTCAAATTTTACTCCCCTATCTGAAATCAAAAATATCCGATTAAGTTATCCTCAAAAGGATATAAAGATTTACGCCAATAAAGATGGTATCTTTACCATACTTAATAATTTACTCTACAACGCTATCAGGTTTTCTCCTGAAAACAGTACCATATGTGTCTATACCTTAGAAGATGATGAAAAAGTAGTATTTAGTGTGAAAAGTGATACCTTCATCCCAAAAGAACATAGGAAGAACATATTCGATTATTATTACAAAATAGGTTCAGAAAAAGAAAAAGGGACAGGCCTTGGGCTCCCTATTGTAAAGCTGATTGTTGAGAAACATAACGGGACAATAAAGTTGATAAGCAAAATGAGAAAAGATAAACCTCCGTTTACAAAATTTATTATTCAGATTCCTAAATAGTGTCTGTCCATAAACTCCCGTTTTTCTAATTTGTAGATGCAAATCCGCCCCTGATACAACCTGTTCTGGAATTTTTCAACAGCTTTGAAAACAGATGCACGGGAAAGCAAACAAAAAGAAATTATTAATAGAGATGCTTATTTTTGTTTTTATATTTCCCACTTCTACTGTTACAGTTTCAGATATATAGTAGCCATTATTTAAGGGTTTGTAAATGATGGCAAAAGTCCTGACCTGTTTATTTATTTCCTTACAATCTCTTTTCATAAACCCTGTATTTTTTATATAATCGCGCTCCTATCATCTCGACAAGCCTCTGGACAGGTATGTTGTCCTCAAGTATCCATGAAAATTCTACACGTTTGAATCTTTTATATTTTTCTTTTATGGCCATAAAGCCCTCCCTGAAAAGCAGGGCATCAACGCCCCTATGCCTGTATTTTTCCTTTATCCCAAGGAGAAGCAGCCTTAAGTCAGTTATTCTCTTTGAATAATAAACTGCCTTCATAATAGTTAGAGGACTGAGTTTGCCCTTCATTTTTTTAAAGACAAAATTGAAATCAGGTAATAATCCCATAAATCCCACAGGCTCTTTATCTTTCTCTGCAATGAGTGTAAGCTCGGGAAGCACAATGGATTTCAACCTTTTCGAGATATGGTTAGTTTCTTCCTCTGTGAGCGGTATGAATCCCCAGTTCTTCTCCCATGCTGAATTATAAACATTCATGAATATCTTCATCTCGAGATCAAATTTATGTTTGTTTATTGGCCTGACCCTTATTCCTCTTCTCTCGGCTATTTCTGCCACCCTGAGTATCTTCTCAGGTAATTCTTCTGGTATATCACAAATATATGCGTAGAGGTCTTTTGCCTTTTCCATACCATACCTATTCATCAACTCATTGTAATAGGAAGGATTGTAGGGTGTCATTAATAAAGGTGGTTCACTAAATCCCTCTATCAGAAAGCCGCATTCCTCATTGGTGGAGAAGTTCATAGGGCCCCGTATGATATCCATACCCTCTTTTTTAAGGCTCTGTGAAACTGTATCAAGAAGTGATGATGCAACAGGATAATCATTCTGTGATTCAAAGAAGCCGAAGAAACCTACCTTATCTTTATGAAATGAATTATGACTATGGTTAATAATAGCAGCAACTCTACCGGAGAGCTTCCCATTTTGTTTTGCAAGAAAGTATTTTGCCTTTGCATGGAGGAAGAAAGGGTTTTCACGGGAGAATCTCTCGCGCATATCCATAACAAGAGGAGGAACAAAGAAAGGATCTTTAGAATATAGGAAGAAAGGTAATTTTATAAAATCATCGAGGTCTCTCTTAGATCTAACCTCTATAATCTCTACAGAACCCAAAACATTTAAATCCTGAGTATCATATTGAAATTCTCAACAAGGCAAATTAGTTAAAATAAAACTTAAGGTATATTATGAATAATTAACTATAACTTCCTGTAATAATTTAATATTTTAATTAATAAGGCCTAATTTCTTTCCAACCTTTTTAAATGCCTCAAGCACCCTGTCAAGCTGTTCATCTGTGTGAGTTGCCATATAGCTCGTCCTGATAAGAGCTCTTCCATTCGGCACAGCGGGACTTACGGCTACATTTACAAACACACCTTCTTCTTGAAGCATCATTGCCATGAGAAAGGCATTCTGGCTTTCACCAACTACGATAGGTATTATGGGTGTCTGGCTAGGCCCAACCTCGAAACCGAGCTCGTTGAAGCCTTTGAACATCTTTTTTGTATTTCTCCATAGCGCCTCTCTTCTCCCGGGCTCATTTTCTATGATATCGAGAGCTGCACTCACAGAAGCAACAGATGCAGGTGGAGGACTTGCACTGAAGATAAATGGTCTTGCAAGGTGTTTTATATAATGAATTACATCTGCTGACCCAGCAATAAAGCCGCCTATAGATGCAAGTGATTTGCTATACGTTCCCATGATGAGGTCAACATCGTCTTCGAGCCCGAAGTGCTCTGTTGTGCCACGGCCTGTTTGTCCGAGTACACCAATACCGTGTGCATCATCAACCATTACCCGTGCACTATATTTTTTTGCAAGGGCAACAATCTCGGGAAGGTTTGCAATATCTCCCTCCATGCTGAATACACCGTCAACAACTACCAGTTTATCTTTAGTTTCATATTCCCTGAGAACTCTTTCGAGATCATTCATATCATTGTGCCTGAACTTCCTAACATCACCAAAGGAGAGTCTGCATCCGTCAATAATGCTTGCATGATCCATCTTGTCAATGATTACAACATCATCCTTGCCAACAAGTGCTGAGATCACACCCAGGTTGACCTGAAAGCCTGTCGAGAAGATAAGGGCTGCATCTTTTCTCATGAACCGGGCAAGTTTCTCCTCAAGTTCGACATGAATGTTAAGGGTGCCATTCAGGAACCTTGACCCTGCACAACCTGTCCCATATTTTTTTATTGCCTCTATAGCGGCTTCTTTGACTTTGGGATGGTTTGTGAGACCGAGATAATTGTTAGAGCCTATCATAATCATGCGGCGTCCATTAATAATAATCTCGGGTTCCTGGGCGCTTTCGATAACCCTGAAATAAGGGTAGAGACCCTGGGACATCAGCTCTTTTGCCTTATCAAATCTGAAACACTTATCAAAGATGTCTGCTGCTTTTTTTACAGCCATCTGTGAATCCGGTACCAATCTGCCGTCCATTTCATCCCTTCCTTTATTCCGACCTTTGGGATAAAACCGAGCTCTTCTCTTGCCTTCTTAATATCACAAATCCAATGGGAATGACTGAGTTCGTTCATCTTATCCCTGTTGATTATTCCCTGTCTTCTTATTCTTTCTCCTATATATGCAAAAAAGGGCATAATAAATCTTGGCAGCCTGAGGCGTATTGCCTTGGTACCAAGGGCAGAGGATATTTCATGACCAATCTCCTCGTTTGTATAAAACTTGCTATCTGATAAAAAATATATTTCTCCCTCTGCCTTTTTAGTCTCTGCGGCTAATATTATACCCTGTACAAGGTCATCAACATAAAGCAATGAATAATAACATTTTCCCCAATATGGAAAAATACCTTTTTTCAGCAACTTAAAGAATAGAAAAAGATCCTTATCCCTTGGCCCATATACAGCTGATGGCCTGAGTATTGTTATGGGTATTGAGTCTTTATATCGCAATACTGCTTTCTCGCCCTCGAGCTTACTCCTGCCGTAGCTTGAGACAGGCCGTGGCTCTGAATCTTCTCTGAGAGGAGACCCATTGTTGCTCGGACCAGCTGCTGCAAGACTGCTGAGATATACAAACCGTTTGATTTTTGGGTTCTTCTCAGCTACAGCCTTAATCAGATTTTCTGTACCCTTTGTGTTAGCACAAAAAAAATCATCTTCTGAACAGGCCTTTGTTAGTCCTGCAAGGTGGAAAAGATAGTCAATATCTGTAACTGCATGGAAAAGAGAGTCTATACTTTTACAATCGCCAATGATAAGTTTGAGATCGATATTCTCGATCCATTTAAGGTTTGATTTCTCTCTTACGAGACAGGTAACCTGATAACCTCGCCTGGCGAGTTCCTCGCATAGGTGGCTTCCTATAAAGCCTGTAGCTCCTGTTACCAGGGCTTTCATAGGGTAAAACTATTTTGAGTAATGAAGATAGTAAGAGTCAAGTATAAATTAAAGGCTCATCGATTCGAGCCTTGCTATTCTCTCCTCTATAGGAGGATGTGTACTGAAAAGTTTCAATAGTCCACCACCTGATAATGGGTTGACTATAAACATATGTGATGTTGCGGGATTGGCATTCATCGGTATTTTCTGAGATGCCCAGTTGAGCTTTCTCAGTGCTCCTGCAAGATATCTCGGATTTCCTGCAAGCCTTGCGCCGCCTTCGTCTGCTGCATATTCTCTTGACCTTGAAATAGCCATCTGCACGATCAACGCAGCAATCGGTCCTACAATCATCATAATGAGGGCAGCTATAGGATTACCTCCCTCTTCATCATCTCCTCTATTGCCAAAAATCATGGCCCATTGTGCCATCTGTGCAAGATAGCTGATAGCACCTGCAATTGTTGCAGCGATAGTGCTGATGAGGATATCTCTGTGCTGGACATGTGCAAGCTCATGGCCTATGACACCCTGTAGCTCTTCATTACTCAGTATGCGCATGATACCTGTAGTAACAGCAACTGCTGCATGCTTTGGATTTCTTCCTGTCGCAAAGGCATTGGGCTGTTCCTCATTTATGATATAAATCTTAGGCATCGGCATTTCTGCCTTCTGTATAAGCCTCCTTACTATTCCGTAGAGTTCGGGAGCCTCTGCTTCTGAGACTGCCTTCGCACCGTACATTCTGAGCACAATCTTGTCACTGAACCAGTAAGCGAAAAAGTTCATCACCAATGCAAAGATAAGAGCCATGGTCATTCCCTGCTTTCCGCCTAAAGCACCTCCAGCCCAGACAAGAATAAGGGTTAATGTCACAAGCAAAAACAATGTTTTTATATTATTCATGATGTATTGATTACCTCCTGAGTTTCAAAAAGATTATAACTTGTAGATCAAACTCTTTGCAAGGAAGCGAAGCATATAGCCATTTATGAAGTCATAATAAATTTTCCCCTCTTTTGTAAAGAGGGGCGCGGGAAGATTACTAATTAAATACAGGTCTTTAGTAATCCCCCCTCAATCCCCTTTAGCAAAGGGGGATTATGAAAGCATTTCTTAACCCGCAAGAGACTTGTTACTTTCTATCCCCCTATTCAATACCTCCATAGGCATGAAGACCTGAGAGTAACAGGTTAACACCAAGATAGGTAAAGATTACTGCCATAAAACCTACCACAGCAACTATTGCTACCCTCTTGCCCCTCCATCCCCTGAGCATCCTGCCATGAAGATAAAATGCATACACAAACCACGTTATCAATGACCACGTCTCCTTCGGATCCCAGCTCCAATATGTACCCCATGCCTGATCAGCCCAGATTGCTCCAAAGATGAGTCCTCCTAACGTGAATATCGGAAATCCAATTGCTATACTCTTGTAGGTTATCTCATCTAAATTCTCTGCGGATATGTTGAACTTCTCAATCACTGTCTTGAGAACAAGCCCATATCTCCATATCAGAAATATGATTACTACCATAGTGATCCAGCTCAATATTTGAACCGTACCGGATGAGTTCAAAAAAGAGGCCTTGAACATATAGCTCTTGATGAATTCCTCAGGCTTGACTGCTACCTTGAAGGTAAGAAAATCAAGACCCATGGCAAGCAGAAATGTTATAAAGATCCCAAGGGTCACTGTCCAGAATATGTAGGCAGGTTGATTCCTCCCATCTGTCTTTACGATCAGGTACATGAGTCCTGTGCTGAAGGAAAGGGCAAAGGCAGCATAGGAGATAAAGCTCATTGTCACATGGGCAAGCAGCCAGTTGCTCTGAAGTGCTGGTATTAATGGATGTATCTCTTTGGATACCCCTGATATATCAAT
>DASPRG010000023.1:0-12506 GCA_035624555.1 Thermodesulfovibrionales bacterium | reverse complement strand
GTAACAAAAGAGGCATCTGATATGATTCTGAGTGATGATAACTTCGCCACCATTGTGAAGGCAATAGAGCGTGGCAGATGGATTTATGACAATATCAAGAAATACCTCACCTATCTTCTCAGGTGTAATATTACAGAGGTAATAGTTATTGGCGGAGTAGTTCTCATTATGGGTCCTGAGTACCTGCCTCTCCTGCCTGCTGCCATATTGTATATTAACTTAGTTACTGATGGTCTACCAGCCCTTGCCCTGGGAGTTGCACCCCCTGACCCTGATATCATGCAGAGACCACCAAGGGATCCGAAAGAGAGTGTATTTTCAAGAGATGTGAGGGTATTCATTCTGCTCGCCCTCGTGATCGAGATTCCCTTCTTCTATTTTCTCTTCTTCCACGAACTCACTCATATAACACATGCAAGGACAGAGATATTCTTCCTATTCATAATCATTGAGCTCATCATTGCTCTTAACTTCAGGTCGCTAAAATACAGCATCTTCAAGGCACCTCCTCACAAATGGCTTCTAATTGCTATCGCATCGCAGATCATATTGACAGCTTTCATCATCCAGATTCCATCTGTGCGCGATTCCTTTGGGGTACTAAAACCATCAGCCTTTGATCTCGGGATAATTTTAGTTTTTGGTGTCTTTGTATCTGCCTCGATGGAAGGACTAAAGGCAATATTAAGAAGAAAACCCCCTACAGAAAGAAGGATTACTGCTTAGAACCTCAGCAAGCTTGTCCCGAAACATCTTTGGGTGGGTACCTTCCCAATATACCTTACCGCAATCATGGCATTTCAGAAAGACATGAATATTAAGGAAAACAAAATCGGGGACAGAGTCCTTTATCTCAGTCTTATCAAAAAATCTTGAAAGCTGCCCGTTACAGGCAACACACCTCGTGAGAAGATGAAAGTCTTTCAGGCCCAATGCATGTATTACCTCAAGGAGCTGCTGAAAGGAATCATTTGCTCTTATAAGAAGATAATCCTTGATCCCTTTAATCTTGATAAGACGTGTGTCTCTCGTTAAGATAAGCCTTCCCTGCTCTTTTGCAACCTTAATGAGCCTTGTGTCACTAATGTCAGGAAAGTATACTGTATCGAACCCTAATAGTCTTAGCCATCGTGCAAGCCTTCCAAGCATAACATCGGCGATGAAGTGTTGGTTTTGTGAGGTGTCAGACATCGCGAAATTTTCTGCCACCTCACGCGATTTTATTTTTCAACCTTGGGTTCAGGCTGAGGTTCAGTAATAAATGGTTGGAGCTCCCTCTTTACAAAGGTATTTTTATACTTTGTCATACCAGTGCCCGCCGGGATTATTCTCCCCATTATCACATTCTCTTTGAGCCCTCTGAGTTCATCAATAGCACCATTTATAGCTCCCTCTGTAAGGACCCTCGTTGTCTCCTGGAATGAGGCAGCAGATACAAAACTGTCTGTCGACAGAGATGCCTTTGTAATACCAAGGAGAAGGGGTTTCCCCTGTGCGGGCTTGCCACCTTGCGCCTTCACCTTTGCATTCTCCTCCTGGAAGGGCAATCTGTCCACTTGTTCACCGGTGAGGAACATTGTGTCACCGGGGTCTTCAATCCTTACCTTTTTCATCATCTGCCTGACAATAATTTCTATATGTTTGTCATTAATCGAAACACCCTGGAGTCTATAAACCTTCTGAACTTCATCAACGAGATATCTCTGGAGCTCCTTCGGCCCTAGGATGTCAAGGATATTGTGAGGATTCACTGCACCGTCCATGAGTGGTTCTCCAGCCCTTACCCAGTCACCCTCATGAACACTGACGTGCTTACCTTTCGGGATAAGATACTCTCTTACATCATCTCCACCCTTCACAACAACAACTCGCATTCCCTTCTGTGCTCCTCTGAACTCTACCATGCCGCCTATCTCTGCGACGATTGCCTGCTCCTTTGGGCGTCTTGCCTCGAAGAGTTCAGCAACTCTTGGCAGTCCCCCTGTTATATCTTTTGTCTTTGTTGTCTCCCTCGGAATCTTTGCGAGTATGTCCCCAGGAAATACGGGATCGTTCTTTTCAACGAGGATATGTGCCCCTGATGGCAGGAGATACCTCGCAAGATTGCTTGTCCCTAGAATCTTTGTTGTCCTTCCTTGCTCATCTTTGATCGAAATCCTTGGCCTCATACTCGCAGGATAGTCTATTATTACCTTGTGAGAAAGGCCTGTTGTCTCATCAACTTCTTCCTTTACCGTCTGCCCCTCAACAATGTCGCCAAGGGCTACCTTCCCGCCGATCTCTGTGAGTATTGGCGTAGAATAGGGATCCCATTCAACAAGTCTTTGCCCTACTTCAACTTTCTGACCGTTCTCAACAAGGAGCTTTGCTCCATAGACGACAGAGTATTTCTCTTTTTCCCTGCCCTTTGAATCTGCAATAGCAATACTCCCGTTTCTATTCATAACAACAGAAAGACCTTCCCTGTTTTTTACCGTATTAATATTTATGAACTTTACCATCCCGGGGTTTTTACTCTCAAGAACTGTTCGCTCCACTACCCTTGCAGCTGCGCCTCCGATATGGAAGGTCCTCATCGTAAGCTGCGTGCCAGGTTCACCAATAGACTGAGCTGCGATGATACCCACCGCCTCGCCTATCTCCGCAGGTTCACCCCTTGCGAGGTCCCTACCGTAACACTTTGTACAGACACCGTGCTTTGACTGGCATGTGAGCACAGAGCGTATCTTGACCCTGTCTATTCCAGCATCAATAACCTTCTGTGTCAGTTCTTCATCTATTTCTTGATTCCTTTTCACGACCAATTCCCTGGTTACAGGGTCTTTGATATCCTCAGCAGCTATTCTCCCAAAAATTCTCTCTTCCAGAGGCTGTATTATTTCCCCTCCTTCTACGAGGGACACAACAGTAATGCCGTCCGAGGTACCGCAGTCATCCTCTGTAACAATGATATCCTGGGAGACATCAACAAGCCTCCTCGTAAGATAACCAGAGTTCGCCGTCTTTAAAGCTGTATCAGCAAGTCCCTTCCGTGCGCCATGCGTAGAAATGAAGTACTGTAAGGGAGATAACCCCTCTCTGAAATTTGCTGTTATTGGTGTCTCTATAATCTCACCAGAGGGTTTTGCCATCAAACCCCTCATACCCGCAAGCTGCCGTATCTGAGCGGTGCTCCCTCTTGCGCCTGAATCGGCCATCATAAATATGCTGTTAAAAGACCTCCTTGCTCTGAGTTCTTCTTCAGAAAAGGTTCTGTCATCCTCAGCGCCGAGTTCCTTCATCATCTCATCTGCAATCTTCTCAGTCACATTTGCCCATATATCAATCACTTTGTTATATCGCTCACCATGGGTGATAAGGCCATCGGCATATTGTTTCTGAACCTCGATAACCTCTTGTTCCGCTGTGCGTATGAGCCCAGGCTTCTTTGATGGTATATGCATATCAGACATAGAGATGGATATTCCAGATTTTGTTGCATAATAGAAGCCGATCTTTTCCAGATTGTCAAGGAAAACAACCGTTTCCCGCTTGCCAGCCTTTTTATATGCGTATTCTATGAGTTTGCCGATCTCTTTCTTTGTGATATCCCTGTTAATCATAGAGAAGGGGATTCCTTTAGGCAGTATCTCGCTGAAGAGAACCCTGCCCGTTGTCGTATCAACATGCTCTCCATTCATTTTCACCCTTACCTTTGCATGTTCATCCAGAATCCCGGCATCATAAGCAACCCTGACATCCTCAGGGTCAGCGAATATTCTTCCCTCCCCTTTAGCACCCCCTTTTTCCTTTGTCAGAAAATAAATTCCGAGGACCATATCCTGTGTTGGGACAACAATAGGCTTTCCGCTCGCAGGAGAAAGAATATTGTTAACAGCCATCATAAGGACTCTTGCCTCTATCTGAGCCTCTATCGAAAGAGGGACATGAACAGCCATCTGGTCTCCATCAAAATCCGCATTGAAGGCAGTACACACAAGGGGATGTAACTTTATAGCCTTCCCTTCAATAAGAACTGGGTCAAATGCCTGGATACCAAGCCTGTGGAGAGTTGGCGCGCGGTTAAGGAGTACAGGGTGTTCTCTTATAACCTCTTCGAGGGCATCCCAGACTTCAGGTTGCTCTTTCTCCACAAGCTTCTTTGCTGCCTTTATTGTAGTAGCATAGCCCTTTTCTTCAAGCTTGTAGAAAATAAAAGGTTTAAAGAGTTCCAAGGCCATTCTTTTTGGAAGACCGCACTGGTGAAGCCTCAGCTCAGGACCTACGACAATAACAGTCCTGCCTGAATAATCAACTCGTTTCCCGAGTAGATTCTGCCTGAATCGCCCTTGCTTTCCTTTTATCATATCGCTTAGAGACTTCAGGAGTCTCTTTGTCGTGGTCTTCAGAATCTTGCTCCTTCTCCCGTTATCAAAGAGTGCATCAACAGCCTCTTGTAGCATCCTTTTTTCATTCTTGATGATTACACTTGGCGCTTTTAGCTCCATCAGTCTCTTAAGCCTATTATTCCTGTTTATAACCCTTCTGTAGAGATCATTCAGGTCAGAGGTTGCAAACCGTCCACCCTCTAATGGTACGAGGGGTCGTAGATCAGGAGGTAGAACGGGTATTACATCCATAATCATCCATTCTGGTTTATTGCCAGATTTCCTGAAGGCTTCTACAACTCTCAACCTCTTCGTAAGCTTCTTCTTTACTCCGAGGGATGATGCCTCCTTCATCTTTACCTTAAGCTCTGCAGCGAGGGCCTCGATATCAACCTTTCTCAAAAGCTCCCTAATTGCCTCAGCACCCATTCCTGCCTTGAATCGTGAAGCATACTCCAAGGTCTTCTTTTTATATGCATCCTCATTGAGGAGTTCCTTTTCTTTGAGTGATGTGTCTCCAGGGTCTGTTACTACATAGCCTTCAAAATAGAGTACCTTCTCAAGGTGTCGCATTGTCATGTCGAGCAGCGTTCCTATCCTGCTCGGTACCCCCTTGAGGAACCATATATGAGCTACAGGGCTCGCAAGTTCAATATGCCCTAATCTTTCACGCCTCACCTTTGACTGAACAACCTCGACTCCACACTTGTCACATACTACCCCCCTGTGCTTCATACGTCTGTATTTACCGCATATACATTCCCAGTCCTTAACAGGCCCAAAGATCTTCGCACAGAAAAGACCGTCTCTTTCAGGTTTGAAGGTGCGGTAATTTATTGTCTCTGGTTTTTTAACCTCGCCGTACGACCATTCTCTTATCTTTTCCGGTGATGCGAGTCTAATCCGTATGGCCTCAAAGTCTAATGGATTCCTTGGTTTCTGAAAGATTGAATAGATATCTTCTACCAAACTATTCTCCCTTCTCCTTTTTCTCCAAGAGCTCTACATCAAGTCCAAGACTCTGGAGTTCTTTGATTAATACATGGAAAGATTCCGGTATCCCTGGTTCAAGGGTCGCATCTCCTTTCACAATTGCTTCATACATATGCGCCCTTCCAGCAACATCATCACTTTTAACGGTAAGAAACTCCTGGAGCGTATAGGCTGAGCCATAAGCCTCAAGTGCCCATACCTCCATTTCACCGAGCCTCTGTCCACCAAATTGCGCTTTCCCTCCGAGGGGCTGCTGTGTAACAAGAGAATAAGGCCCAATGGAACGGGCATGCATCTTATCATCGACGAGGTGATGGAGCTTCATCATATACATAGATCCGACAGTAACAGGTCTTTCAAAGGGCTCACCTGTCTTTCCGTCATACAGTGTTACCTGGCCTGATTTCGGTAGACCTGCTTTCCCAAGGAGTTCCTTTATTTCTGACTCTTTTGCACCCTCAAAGACAGGGGTCGCAACATAAAGTCCCAAGGCCTTTGCTGCCCATCCAAGATGCGTTTCGAGTATCTGCCCCACATTCATTCTCGATGGGACACCAAGGGGGTTAAGAACAATATCAACAGGTATTCCATCAGGAAGATACGGCATATCCTCTTCAGGAAGTACCATTGCAACCACTCCCTTGTTGCCATGACGGCCGGCCATCTTGTCACCTACCTGGACCTTCCGTTTCATTGCGACATATACTTTGACTACCTTATTCACTCCATGGGGAAGTTCATCACCAGCCTTTACCCTGTCAATCCTTTCATCGTACCTTGATTCAAGATAGCGGATATATTGGTTCGTCTCATTTTGGACAGAATCCATCTTCTCACGGATGGCACTGTTTTCTATCTTGATACGTATCAGATGCTCATCTTTTATCCTATTGAGATGTTCCGCCTTCAATTTCCCACCTTCTGGGCATACGACCTCTTTGGTCTTGGAGTCTTTCACCTCCTCGGTAACCTTCTGCCCAAGGAGGAAGTTCCTGAACTTCTTGAACCTTTCTTCCTTTATAATTCTCACTTCTTCTTCGAGGTCCCGCTGTAGTCTATGGATATCCTCCTCTTCTATGCTCTTTGCCCTTTCATCCTTCTCTGTTCCTTTCCTTGAAAATATCCTCACATCAACAACCGTTCCCTCTATACCCGGTGGAACATAAAGACAGCTCTCCTTAACCTCTTCTGCCTTTTCCCCGAATATCGCCCTCAGGAGTTTCTCCTCTGGCGTGAGCTGTGTTTCTCCTTTTGGTGTGACTTTACCCACGAGAATATCCCCTGGTTTAACTTCTGCACCCATCCTTATGATCCCGCTTTCATCGAGATCCTTGAGTATTTCTTCTCCGACATTAGGAATATCACGCGTGATCTCTTCCGGCCCAAGCTTTGTCTCTCTTGACTCGATTTCGAATTCTTCAATATGCACTGATGTATAGACATCGTCCTTTACAAGCTTTTCACTGATAAGGATCGCATCTTCAAAGTTGTATCCACCCCACGGCATAAAAGCCACAAGGATATTCTTGCCAAGGGCAAGCTCTCCAAGCTCGGTAGAAGGACCTTCCGCAAGAACATCGTCTTGTTCTACTACATCGCCAACCCTAACGATTGGTCTCTGGTTAAGACACGTCGCCTGGTTAGACCTATGAAACTTTATGAGGTTGTATATATCTACACTTCTTCCATCATCGGAAACCCTGATGACAACCCTTGATGCATCTACACTCTCAACAACACCGGCCCTCTTTGCAAGTACAAGAGCTCCCGAATCCCTTGCTGCCACATTTTCCATGCCTGTCCCTACTATCGGGGCTTCTGGTTGTAAGAGGGGGACCGCCTGCCTTTGCATATTCGAACCCATCAGTGCCCTGTTTGCATCATCGTTCTCAAGGAAAGGTATAAGGGAAGCAGAGACGCCAACAATCTGCTTTGGAGATACATCCATGTATTCAACTTCCTGGGGTGACACCATTCTGAAGTCTCCTCCAACCCTTGCAGAAACAGTCTCCCCAAGAAGATTACCGTGTCTATCCATGGGTGATGTTGCCTCAGCAATGATATATTTTTCGCCGTCTATCGCTGATAGGTACTCTATATTTTTTGTAACCCTGCCATTCACTACCTTCCTGTAAGGAACCTCGATGAAGCCGAAATCATTTACCCTTGCATATGTTGCAAGAGAGGTTATGAGTCCGATATTCGGACCCTCAGGCGTCTCTATCGGGCAGATCCTCCCGTAGTGCGTTGGGTGTACGTCCCTTACCTCAAAACCTGCCCTCTCGCGGGTAAGACCACCTGGACCGAGGGCAGAAAGCCTCCTCTTATGGGTAATTTCAGATAGAGGGTTTGTCTGGTCCATAAACTGGCTGAGCTGGCTCGAACCAAAAAACTCCTTGACAGCAGCAACAACTGGTTTAGCATTGATGAGATCATGCGGCATTGCTGTCTCGAGGTCTGTGAGGGTCATCTTCTCCTTTACAGCTCTCTCCATTCTCACAAGTCCGATCCTGAACTGGTTTTCAAGAAGCTCCCCAACACCTCTGACCCGCCTATTCCCGAGATGGTCTATATCATCAACCTCTCCCTTGCCTGTCCTGAGAGCAAAAAGATACCGAACGATCTCAATAATGTCTTTATCGGTGAGCACTCTATTTTCGAGCGGGACATCAATAACAAGCCGCTTATTCAGTTTCAAGCGTCCAACAGGCGCAAGGTCATATCGTTTCGAGTCAAAAAACAATCCGTTAAAGAGTGCTTTTGCAGCATTTAAAGTAGGCGGTTCGCCAGGCCTCAATTTTTTGTATATCTCAACAAGGGCCTCATCCTCAGTACTGACACCATCTGTTAAAAGGGTATCTCTGAGGGAAGACAGATAGTTGACATTGTCAATAAAAAGAAGGCTGAGGGCATCAATCTTAACAGAGAGAATTCTGTTTAAAGCATCTTCTGTAATAACCTCATTGCCCTCGAGTATCACCTCTCCTGTTGATGGATCGATAATATCCTTCAGGGTAACTCTCCCAAGAATCTCTTCCCGTAAGATGGGTATCTCCTTGATCCTATAGGTATCCATCTTTTTAACAGCTCCTCGTGTAATCTTGCTCCCTTCTTTCACAATCAATTCTTTTGAATGAGGGTCAATGATATTACGAGAAGACTTGATCCCGATGAGAACTTCGCTGATAGGGCGTGTAAATTTATTGTTTTCTATCTTGATTATCTCTACAGGATAGAAAATTTTCAGGAGATCTTCATTGGTATAGCCAAGTGCCTTAAGGACTATCGTTGCGGGAAGTTTTTTCCGCCTGTCTATCCTCACATACAAGATGTCCTTCGCATCAAACTCAAAATCGAGCCACGAACCTCTCGAAGGTATCACCCTCGCAGAATAGAGAAGCCTTCCACTGGAATGAGTCTTGCCCTTGTCATAACTGAAGAATATTCCTGGAGAACGGTGGAGCTGACTGACAACGACGCGTTCTGTACCATTGACAATGAATGTCCCCGTATCAGTCATCAAAGGCATCTCACCAATATAGACATCTTCCTCTCTCGATTCCCTTAACCTCTTGTTTCCCTTTTGCTCAACCTCCCAAAAATTAAGTTTCACCTTAATCTTCACTGCAGCTGCATAGGTAGTCCCCTTCTGGAGACAGTCGCGGACACTGAACTTTGGTTCTCCCACGATATAACCCAAAAACTCTATCGAGGCTGTCTCATTGTAATCCATGACCGGGAATACACTGAGGAATGCAGCCTGCAGCCCTATCTCCTCCCTCTTGTCCATGGGGACATCCATCTGCAAAAACTTCTCATAGGATCTCTTCTGTATCTCTACAAGGTTGGGGACATCCAGGAAGAGAGGGATCTTTCCAAAGCGTAATCTCTCTCTTAAAACTCTTGCCATATTTCTCCTTTTTTCTTTATTGGTTTTTGGGGGATTAGGTTAGATATAATATTCAATCTTAATAGATTTATAATTATTATTCTATCACAATGATTGCAAAGTCTTCTTAAGTGAACTCTTGCACTTTATTGGGTTTGTGGGATTAGGTTAGACAATCTGTCTCATAAACCCTAATCCCCAACATCTTCCTTTATTTAACCTCTACTGTTGCGCCCTGTTCCTCGAGCTTTGCCTTAATAGAGTCAGCTTCCTCTTTTGTAACAGCCGTTTTTACCGGTTTTGGAGCTCCATCAACAAGGTCTTTTGCCTCTTTGAGCCCGAGCCCTGTAAGCTCCCTTACAACCTTAATAACCTGTATCTTCTTTTCACCAGCAGCAGCGAGAATAACATCAAAACTTGTCTTCTCCTCCACCTCTGGTGCAGCTGCTCCAGCAGCAGCTCCTGGCATAGCAGCCAAAGCAACTGGCGCTGCGGCAGTTACACCATATCTCTCTTCAAACTCTTTTATAAACTTAGACACCTCGAGAACCGTCATGTTGTCAATAAATTCAAAAACCTGTTCTTTTGTAATAGCCATTCTTTATATCCTCCTTCTCTTTTAAGTTAAAAGTTAAGAGTTGAGAGTTAGAAATTCAAAAACTTTTCACTTTTAACTTTCAGCTTTTAACTTTTGTTTGCTTTAGTGCTTCCATTGCATAAGCAAAACTATTTACTGTCGCACTCAGGGCAGAGGCAAATTTACCGATAGATGTCTGGAACAAGCCCACAATCATGGACAGCAATACCTTCCTCGATGGTAACCCTGCGACAGCCTTTATATCCTCTAACATGCAGAACTTCCCTTCGATAATGCCGCTGCTGACCTTAAGCTTTTCGTTCTTCTTAGAATACTCAAGTACCTTTTTCGCTGTCAGTACGGGGTCATCATAACTGATAACTACCCCGATAGGACCTTTGAAAGAGTCCTTTGCAACTGCAACGGGTGTACCCCGAGAAGCAATTGTGGCAAGGGTATTTTTAACTACTCTATACTTGATAACCTCTTCTCTCAGAAGACTCCTAAACTCCGAGAGTTCAGCAACAGTCAATCCCCGATAATCTGTAAAGATCAATGCCTTTGCTTTATGAAACTCGTCGTTCAGCTCTGCTATAAATTGTTCTTTCTTCTCCTTTTTCAGGTTATACCCCCTTTCCCAGAGATGCTATATCAATCTTTACCCCTGGCCCCATAGTTGACGAGATGGATATCTTCTTCAGATACTTGCCCTTGCTTGTTGCTGGTTTAGCTTTTACGATTGAATTAAGCACCGCCTTAGCATTATCGAGAAGCTTCTGGTTATCAAAAGAAACTTTACCTATCGGCACATGCACAATCCCTGCTTTTTCGGCCTTATATTCGACCTTTCCTGCTTTTATCTCCTTTACAGCCCTCGCGATATCGAAGGTTACAGTACCAAGTTTAGGGTTTGGCATAAGTCCTCGTGGACCAAGAATCTTACCTAATTTCCCCACAAGGCCCATCATATCAGGAGTCGCAACAGCCTTGTCAAAGTCAAGCCATCCCTTGCTTATCTTCTCAACAAGGTCTTCGGCACCAACAATATCTGCACCTGCATCAACAGCCTCCTTTTCTTTTTCTCCTTTTGCGAAAACCAGAACTCTCACTTTTTTGCCTATCCCGTGGGGAAGGCTAACAGATCCCCTGACCATCTGGTCTGATTTCTTTGGATCGATACCAAGATTGAGAGCTAAGTCAACAGCCTCATCAAACTTTGTATAGGAAGATTCCTTTACAATACGTATTGCCTCTTCAAGAGGATATTCCTTGCTTCTCTCGACCTTTTCTTTCGCTGCTTTTATTTTATTCCCCATTTTTCACCTTCAATCTATTATTTCTACGCCCATGCTCTTGGCAGTCCCGCTTATGATCTTTACAGCCTCATCAAGAGAGTAAGCATTCAAGTCAGGGAGTTTCCTTTGTGCTATCTCTCTGATCTGGGCTGATGTAACCTTTCCAACCTTATCTTTATTTGGTATGCTTGAACCTTTTATAATACCTGCTGCCTTTTTCAGGAGGTCTGACGCAGGAGGCGTTTTGGTTATGAACGTAAATGACCGATCAGAATAAACCGTTAATACCACAGGTATCACGGTATCTCCCAGTGCCTGGGTCTGCGAATTAAAGGCTTTGCAGAATTCCATTATGTTAACCCCATGCGGACCAAGGGCAGGGCCTACCGGCGGTGCTGGATTTGCCTTCCCAGCAGGTATCTGAAGTTTGACCTGAGCAACCACTTCCTTTTTTTTAGCCATCTAAGCCTCCTTACGGGTCGTAGACCTTAAGCCTTTTCCACCTGTGAAAAATTAAGCTCTACAGATGTCTGCCTGCCGAATATACTGACCATAACGTAAAGCCTGCCATGATCTATATCAACGTCTTCTACATAACCAACAAAATTAGTGAAAGGCCCATCAATGATCCTGATCTGTTCTCCTTTCTGAAACTTCGTCTTAACCTGAGGCATGGGCCCCTTTTCAATCTGCTGGAGGATAACCGCAACCTCTTCCTCAGAAAGCGCAACAGGATTCGTTCCACCCACAAATCCTGTTACTCGCGGTGTGTTCCTAACGATGTGCCATGTCTCGTCATCCATTTCCATCTCTACAAGAATATAACCAGGATAAAATTTCTTGTCACTCTCTCTCCTTTTACCACTTTTGATCTCTATAATCTTCTCTGTAGGTATGAGAATCCTCGATATTTTATCCTGCAGACCCTTCTTATCTCTTCTTTCTTCTATTGTAAGCTTCACTTTCTCTTCATATCCTGAATATGTGTGAACAACATACCAGTTCTTCCCCAAAGGTATCACCTTAATGCTATCCCGACCATTTTTGAAAGGCCGAGATCCACAATCCCTAAGAATATTGAAATAACCAAGACGGTGATTATTACTACCCACGTCGAACCCATCAGTTCATCCCGTGAAGGAAAAATCACTTTCTTGATCTCGATCTTCACTTCTCTGAAAAATTCTTTAACTTTGTTTAACATTCCATTTAACAGTTTTAATCTTTTCTTTTAACTTATAACTTGTAACTTTAACTGGCAGGCCAGGAGGGATTTGAACCCCCAACCCTCGGATTTGGAGTCCGATGCTCTAGCCGTTAGAGCTACTGGCCTATGCCTTTGTCTCCTTGTGTACTGTATGCCTCCTGCAATGTCTGCAGTATTT
>DASPRG010000017.1:0-22630 GCA_035624555.1 Thermodesulfovibrionales bacterium | reverse complement strand
AGCAATTGAGTACCTTCTGAAAGCTTTGAAAAACGAAGACCCGCGTGTCAGAAAAGAAGAAGTCAAAGCCCTTGCTGAACTTGGTGGCCAAGAGATATTGAAACCCTTGAAGGAGCGCCTTGACGATCCGGATGTTGGTGTCAGGATTGAATCTGTCAAGGCTATTGGAAACACAGGTTCAATTGCACCTAAAAGAATGATCCTCGACAAAATCTCCGACAAGATGTTCAAAGAAAGGGATTTTGAAGAGAAAAAAATATTCTATGAAATACTCTCCAAATGGAATGATGCGGAGGTATTTGGTTTTCTCATAAAAATATTGAGGAAAGGTTCTTTTCTCTGGTGGGACAAGAATTACGACGAAAGGGCATGTGCAGCATTCTGCCTGGGTCTTCTGGGTAATAAAGATGCTATACCTTATCTCCAAAAATATAGCCTCTCAAAAAATAAACTCCTTAGGGAATTTGCTCAATCTGCTATAAAGAAGCTTGAACATGGCAACTAAAGAAGTTAACAAAGTTCAGAAAAGTGCAAGCGAAATAGTCAATCAGCTTTCCATTGTCTTGAAGACGGCTCTCATTCATGACCCAAATAATATTGCTGTGAGGACTGCCAGCGAAAAACTCATCTCCTTACTTAATCCACTGATAGAGTCTGAAAAGAGTATCACCCTTGTACTCTTTGGCGAGTTCTTTTATATGAATGACACAAGAATACGGTATTCCCTCGAATATCTTCTGAACTTTGACTTTCTTATCAAGGAATTCAGGAAAAAAGAGCTCGGGAAGATTATATTTAATTCCCCCATAAAAACTGAGGATGTCAATGTCTTCTTGAAGGCTTTTATTGAAGCTGGCTTCTCAGATTCACCATATGAGAAGATGTCAGAGATAATGGATAAATCTCAGATTATTAAAATAGACAGGTTACAAAAGATCGTAGAAGACAGATTAAAGAAAATCAGTGAAGGGGAAGAGGTTGATGCAAGAAAGGTAATAAAGAAAACTTACTTTAATGCTGTTTCGTATACAAAAGGGGTAATGTCGAAGATAAAGACAGGACAAACGGTAGATATAAAAAAGGCTAAAAGGATCGTTGAGACGATGGTGGATCAGTTACTCGAGGATGAACATTTCCTTCTCAGTTTGACTGCAATCAAGGATTACGATGAATATACCTATCATCATATGGTTAACGTCAGCATCCTCTCCATGTCCCTTGGTCAGAGAATAGGGCTGAGCAGGCAGGCACTGACAGAGCTTGGCCTTGCGGCGCTTTTCCATGACATTGGTAAGGTCGAGATACCCAATGAAGTGCTGAATAAACCATCTAGCTTCACCGATGAAGAGTGGAAAATCATAAAAAAACACCCTGTCTGGGGTGTGAAGGCAATCTTGGGGTTGGGACGTTTCAATAATAGTGCTATAAGGGCTTTAATCGTTGCATTTGAGCATCATCTGAATTGTGACTTTTCAGGATATCCCACGGTGAGAAAATATCCAGAGCTTGACCTTTATTCAAAGATAGTGACTCTTGCAGACCAGTATGATGCAATGACATCCGCAAGGGTCTATAAAAGGATTCCCATGGCTCCTGATAAATCACTGAGTATTCTCATGGAAGGTGCCGGGACTCAGCTTGATCCTTTGCTTTTTAAATTTTTTACCAATATGGTGGGCATCTTTCCCATCGGGACGCTTGTCATGCTCAATACTAAAGAGGTTGGCCTTGTTTATGAATGCAATGCTGCCTTTGCAGATAGACCGAGGGTATTAATTATTATTGATAGCAATGGGAAAAATGTTCGTGGTCCTGTTGTTAACCTTTCTGAGAAGGAAGAGACAGGGAGATATTTGAGGACAATCGTGAAAACTCTGGACCCGAATAAATACAAGATCAATCTCGCAGAATATCTTCTCTGATCTCGTTGCATTCTTTTTTCCCTTATTTGGCATTTTATCTCTCATATGCTACTGTATGTTAACCCGAATAATGCAGACATTGTTCAAAAATTTATTTAACTCGATAAGATTATTGGGAATATCCTTATTTCTTCATTCACAAAAACATTCCCAAAGCCATCAGTTAAAGGTACAGTAAGGTATCGAAAAATAAATTTTTTCACAATGTCTGCATTATCTTAAATGCATTTTAGGCGTTAATATTCACTGAAAGAGAGTCATTTTGTATACCAATTTACCTCAGTATATACAATTTTATCCCACCCTGAAATGCAACCTTTCTTGCGCCTATTGTTTCAATAAGGGGATACAATCAGGGAAGGATATCTCAACTAATGACTTTGAAAAAATCGTTTCAATTATCTCGGCCACAGGAGTTAAGGAGATAGACATACTCGGAGGAGAACCAACACTCCACTACGAATTCGCTCAGATAGTGGATATTATCTACAAAAATAACCTGAAAGCTACGATTAGCTCGAATGGTTCAGATATTAACATCTTGGAGAAACTGTCAAAGATATACAATGGAGAGCTTATAAAGATAGGGATTTCCATTCATTCTGACCAAATCACCAGAGAGCTTCATGAATACATAATCAAATACAAACCACTCTTAAAAAGTGTCTGTTCAAAACAACAGACAATCCCTGAAACAGCCCAACAGTATCTGAGACTATCCGGGATAGAGTATTATCTGTTATTTATGGACACCTTATATCATGATGACTTAAAGAACAGCCTACCCTTTTATGAGTACTTTAAAAGAATAAAGAGCGTTACAGGTGTTTTTGACAATGTATCGGGAGTGTTCTGTTCAGGATTTATTCCTGACATTGAACATTATCCAGTTCTCCAATATGTCAGGTGTCCTGCCGGAACGACAAAACTCTCGGTACTGCCTGATGGATCCGTCTATCCATGTTATCTTCTATCCAGGCATGATGATTTCAGGCTCGGTAATATCTTAGTTGATGACTTCGGCAGGATATGGAAAAACCCTGTTCTAGATTTTTTCAGGAACTATGAGAAAAATTCCTGTATCAATACGAGCTGTAAATTGTTTTCTCTCTGTCATGGCGGATGTCCCGCTGTCAGTCTGTTGATATTTGGTAACCTCAATGCACCTGATCCAAGATGTGTTTCTCATCTTTAGTCTGTTTTAAGTTGTGGTAAGATATAACATGGCTGTGGAGAAAAAAGTAATTTATTTCGAAAAGACAGGGAATGAAAATACTCCTGCATGTCTTGAGGTTGTCAAGAAAGCACTTCGTGAAGGCAGGTGCAAGCATATCGTAGTAGCCTCGACTACAGGAGAAACAGGTTTACTCTTCTCAGGAGAATTTAAGAGTATAGATCTAAATCTGATTGTAGTAAGTCATTCAGCAGGCTTTAGAGAACCGAACACCCATGAGATGCCGGTAGAAACGAGAAAGAAGATAGAGAAAAATGGTGCAAAGGTCTTCACTGGCTCTATGTTAACCCATTCTCTTGAAACAAGTTTAGCAGCAAAATTCGGTGGTTCTTATCCTACACTCATTATTGCTAACTCTCTCAGGAGATTCGGTGAAGGCGCAAAGGTATGTTGTGAAATTGTTATGATGGCTACGGATTCAGGATTAATTCCGGAAGGTGAGGAAGTGCTGGCTGTTGCTGGTACAGCAAGAGGAGCAGATACGGTAATGGTTTTGAAATCAGCTGCCTCAAAGAGATTCCTTGATTTGAGAGTCCTTGAGATACTCGCAAAACCAAGAACTTGATCAAAATGCCACTTTAGACTGAAGCCTGCGGCCACAAAGATTTTTTGTCTGGTTATTGGTATTTGGAAATTGGTTATTTTTCAATATATCCTTCTATCAAGATATCTCCACCTACCCGCCTTACTTTTACATCCTTTAAACGGTATGCCTCTTCAAGCTTTCTGAAAGATCTTCCTCCTACAGCAGGAAACGACTCTTTCCCCCCAATGATTTTAGGTGCGATAAAGACCATCACCTTGTCGACAATTCCTTCTTCGAGAGCATAGGCATTCATTGAAGAGCCTGCTTCTACCAGGACCGATGTGATTTCTTTTTCCCCAAGCTTTCTCATAAGCCACGGAAGGTTTACTTTTTCGCCCTTGTGCTCGATGAATTGAATACCTCTGTTTAACAATATTTTAATTTTTTCCTCAATGGATAATCCCCCCTCCCCTCCTTTGACCCCTCTGTATCCCTGTCCGACGGACGGCAGGCGGGCCCCCTTACTAAGGTCATGACTCGTAGAGGGAGAATTAAAAGGGGGTAAAGGTGGATTATTGACCTGTAAACTGTGAAATTTCTTGGTTACAATGATTGTCTGAGGTGGTACTTGAAGGATTTTTGAATCTAAGGGTATTTCAAGGTTGGGATCAATAACGATTCTTCGTGGATTCTTGGCTCCTCCCATCCTTGCTGTAAGCTCAGGATTATCTGCTTTAACAGTTCCTATAGCTGTCATTACTGCATCAACACTGCTTCGGAGATGATGAACCATCTTCCTCGCCTCTTCAGATGTTATCCATTTAGATTGCCCTTCTGGAGTGGCAATTTTCCCATCGAGAGTCATAGCAATCTTGAGTATGACAAAAGGTTTTCCTGTCGTTATGTATTTTATGTATGTTTCATTAAGCCTCTTTGCTTCGTTTTCGAGAATACCCGACCTTATTTTTAAACCAGCCTTCTGAAGCTCTGCGATTCCCCTGCCTGAGACCATTGGATTCGGGTCTTTCATTGCAATAATTACTTCCTTAATACCAGCGCTGATGATAGCCCTTGTGCAGGGAGGTGTTCTTTTCTCTGTATGGCAACATGGTTCAAGATTTATATAAAGCGTTGAACCATCAGCATTTTTCCCAGCTTTTTCTATTGCAAGGGCTTCAGCATGGGGAGTTCCTGCCCTTCGATGGAAATCCTCAGAGATGGTCTTGCCTCCTTTCACCATTACAGCACCAACCATGGGGTTAGGACTCGTCATATGGCGTGCCTTTGCTGCAAGCCTAATGGCACGTTTCATATAAAGATTGTCATCCATGAATCATAGATTACCATATTTTTTACTTCTCACTGATCGCTTTTTTTGATATAATTAAATTAATGAACAATATATGGATAGGATTAATAGCAATTGCCGTTGCTGCAACAGCTTTTTTTCTTATTTTGCTACTCGTCGAATTGAGGAGGACAGTTCAAGCTCTGAGGGATACTTTGAAAACAACAGAAGAATCCACGAAAATGACACTTGAAGAATTACAGCAGACACTTAAAAGCCTTAGAGGTATAAGCGACAATTTAAAAGCGGTGACAGACGATGTGAAGACTTTGTCAGGTGCTGTAAAAGATGTAGGGCAGAATATAAGTCATGTGAGTAATCTTGTAGAAAATGTTGCATCATCTACTCTTATAAAAGCCTCAGGCCTTAAGGTCGGTATAAGGACAGCCCTCGGGGTGTTATCAAGTAATCTATTAAGTAATTTTTTAAAGAAAGGAGATAAACAATGAGAGAGGAATGCGGGTATAGTTCCGGTAGTATGTTTCTTTCTTTCCTTCTTGGAGGTATTGTGGGTGCAGCTGTCGCATTGCTTTTAGCCCCGGAGTCAGGCCATGAAACAAGGCATAAGATAAAAGAGTTTGCAGATGATGTAAGGGATAAGGTAAAAGATTATGCCGGAGATGTAAAGGGCAAGTTTACTTCTACTATCGATAAGAGTAAAGATCTTTATGAAGAGAAAAAATCTGCAATAGCAAAAGCCGTCGAGGCAGGCAAGGAGGCTTACGAGAAAGAGAAAGAGAGGTTGTCGAAGGAACCGAATGCATGAGGTATCCATTGCTCAGAGCCTGCTAAAGATTGCATTAGATAATTGTAAAAAAGAAGGCTATAAAGGTATAGAAGAAATAAAGGTTAAGATAGGGAGGGCGTCGGGCATCATGCCAGACGCCCTCTTATTTGCTTTCGATGCAGTTAAGATTGGTACCATAGCAGAGAAGGCATTTCTGACTATTGATGAAATACCCGTCAGTGGTTTCTGCGAAAGTTGCAATAGCAATTTCACAGTAGAAGAGGCTTTTATTTTATCCTGTCCAAAATGTGGAAATATTTCAATCCGCATTGATACAGGGCATGAATTGCATATTTATGAAATGGATGTGTTTTAATATATCTAAGGAGGTCTAACAGGTGAAGGTAAAGGTCGTAACACATATACTGGAAGCAAATGACAGGATTGCTGCTGAAAATAGAAAGCTGTTTCAAGAAACTGGTGTTTATGTTATTAACATTATGAGCGCCCCTGGAGCAGGCAAGACATCCCTGATAGAAAGGACGATCAGGGAACTTTCCGGAAAGCTGAAGATCGGCGTTATTGAAGGTGATATTGCTGGCACCGACGATGCCAAAAGGATTGCAAAACTCGGTATCCCTGTCGTTCAGATAAATACAGGTGGAGCATGCCATCTTGATGCTAATATGATCAATGAGGTAATGGCTGATTTACCCCTTAAAGACCTTGATCTCCTAATCATAGAGAATGTTGGAAATCTTGTCTGTCCTGCTGAATTTAAGGTTGGTGAGAACATAAAGGTTATGCTTCTCAGCATTGCAGAGGGGGATGATAAGCCTCTGAAATATCCGTTAATGTTCCAGGAATCGTCCGCACTCCTCTTAAATAAGATTGACCTTCTTCCTTATACAAATGCGAGTATAGAAAAAATCAAGAAGAATTCTCTATCCCTGAATCCAAAGTTGAAAATATTTGAGGTTTCATGCAAGACGGGTGAGGGAATAAATAAATGGGTGGAATGGTTACAGTCACTCATAAAGTAATCAATGAATTCGAGGGTAAAGATATTAGTCAGAGGAATTGTCCAGGGAGTTGGCTTCAGGCCCTTCGTTTATAGTCTCGCCAAAGCTTTGAATCTCAAAGGTTTCGTGATGAATTCATCCAAGGGTGTTACGATAGAAATTGAGGGTGACGATAGCTCAACCTTTGTTGAGCGGCTTACCCGAGAAGCCCCACCCCTCTCACAGATCATGGATGTTGAGGTAATTCCGATGCCCTATTATGGTTATCAAGATTTTCAGATACTCAAGAGCGAGGATGAAGGGAGTTTTACCCTTATTTCAGCAGATGTTTCAATATGTCAAGACTGTTTTAGAGAACTCTTTGATAGAAAAGATAGGCGTTACCTTTATCCATTCATCAACTGTACAAACTGCGGACCTCGATATACGATAACAAAATCCGTTCCTTACGACAGGCCGAATACCACAATGTCTGTGTTCCAGATGTGCCCTGATTGTGAAAGAGAATATCAGAATCCAGAAGACCGGAGATTCCATGCTCAGCCGAATGCATGTGAAGTGTGCGGCCCACATGTTGAACTAATAGTTAAGAATAAAAATAATCCGCACTCACCCCACTTTAGTAAAGGGGGGACGGTGGGATTTTCTGGTAAAAAAGTGAAGGTTGACGAGAAAGAAAATCCAATAAAAGAGACAATAAGACTTCTCAAGGAAGGTTATATTGTTGCTATCAAGGGGCTTGGGGGGTTTCATTTAGCCTGTGATGCAACAAATGAAGAGGCAGTAAATCTGTTGAGGTTAAGAAAGAGAAAAAGTAATAAACCATTTGCCCTGATGGCCCCTGACATCGAGACGATTAAAAAATTCTGTGACGTATCTCAGGAAGAGGAAGATCTCTTAATCTCCAACAGAAGGCCTATTGTGCTCCTTGCAAAAAAGGAAGTACCCCTTCCTGATGCAGTTGCTCCGAATAACCCCTGTCTCGGCTTCATGCTTCCTTATACCCCATTGCATTATTTAATTTTTTACTACCCTTTCGGTTCCGAATCCCGAACTCCAAACTCCGATCTCCGATCTAATTTCGATGCACTTGTCATGACGAGTGGGAATATTTCAGAGGAGCCTATCGTCATCGATAATGATGAGGCATTCTCCAAATTATCTGGTATTGCTGATGCATTTCTTGTCCATAACAGAGATATCTTCATGCGAGTTGACGATACAGTCGTAAGAGTTATGAAAAAGAAGGAGGCGAATGTACGGCTATTCGGAGACACGGATAAAAGTAACAACTCCGAGTCCCCGAGTTCCCGAGTCCCCGAGTCATTATTATTTATACGCCGTTCAAGAGGATATGTTCCTGATCCTATACTACTTCACGAGGATGGACCGGACGTCCTCGGATGTGGCGCTGATATCAAAAATATCTTCACCCTTACAAAGGGAAGTTTCGCAATTCCCAGTCAGCATGTAGGCGATATGGAAAACTATGAGACATTACAGTTTTTTGAAGAAAGTCTTAAAAATCTGAAAGATGTTTACCGCGCAAAGCCTGTAGCTCTTGCCTATGACCTTCATCCTATGTACCTATCCACACAATGGGCACTCAGACAGGAAGGCATTGAAAAGATTGGAATTCAACACCACTATGCTCATGTCGCATCTGTGATGGCTGAAAAAGGTATGAAAGAAAAAGTCATAGGTGTCTCTTTTGATGGAACCGGTTATGGCACAGATGGGAATCTCTGGGGTGGAGAATTTTTAATTGCTGATGTTGAGAAATTCAAAAGAGTAGGTCATTTTAAATATATTCCCCTTCCAGGTGGTGAAGTGGCAGTAAAGGAACCATGGAGAATATCAGTAAGTCTTATAAAAGATATCGCTGGAGATGAAACAATACCATATCTTAGATCTATTGGCTTTATTGATAGATATGGTGAAAAGAGGATTCAAGATATCTTGAAGATTACTGATAATAAGCAATTCTCACCTCTTGCATCAGGTGCAGGAAGGATCTTTGATGCAGTTTCAGCCCTGATGGGGGTTTGTGATAAAAACACCTTTGAGGGTGAGGCTGCAATTGCACTGGAGGCACTGGCAAGACCTGGTGTAGTTGATGATTATCCTGTTGATATAAAATTAAGAGACCCTATTGAGATTGATTTTTCCCAGACTGTTCTGAAAATTATAGAAGATTTGTCAAAAGGAGAAGATAAAGGTATTATTTCTTCTAAATTCCATAACACCCTGGTTACTGTCATTATGAGGGTAGTGAAAAGGTTGTTTCAATTGCATTCGATAAAGGATGTTGTCTTATGCGGTGGGGTATTTCAGAATATGTATCTCCTGGAAAGGGCGATGGCAAGCCTCACATCAGCAGGCATGGCAATACATATACATACAAAAGTTCCAACGAATGATGCTGGTATTTCTCTTGGCCAGGCATATATAATTAGAGAGAGGAGAAAGAAAGCGTCATGAAGGACGAAAAGATACTTATTAAGATAAAAGATGTAATGGATTCTCTTGGTAAACCAGTTAGGCTTATGGAGGTTTGCGGTACACATACAGTGGCAATATTCAAACATGGTATCAGGGATATTATTCCCAAAGAAATTAGCTTACTCAGCGGTCCTGGCTGTCCTGTATGCGTCACAGCAATAAAAGATGTAGATGTTGCAATAGCAATTTCGAAGATGAACGGCAATATACTCTCTACATTTGGTGACATGATGAGAGTGCCCGGGAGTAAACAATCTTTCTTTCATGCACAGGCAGAAGGTGCAAATATAAGGATCGTTTATTCCCCGATGGATGCATTGAAACTTGCTAAGGAAAATAGAGACAGGAAGGTTATTTTTTTTGCAACAGGTTTTGAGACGACCTCACCATCTATTGCCGGAACCCTCTATGAAGCAGAAAAGGCGGGGGCTCAAAATTTTTATATATACTCTACGCATAAGTTAGTTCCTCCAGCCCTTAAAGCCCTTCTTGATTCCGGCGAAGTCAGGATCGATGGCCTTATACTACCTGGACATGTCTGTACCATCACAGGATGCAGTCCGTATGAATTTTTAGCATCTGACTATAGAGTACCTTCAGTAATAACAGGCTTTGGTGCAGAGGATATACTTCAGGGTATCGTGATGCTCCTTGAACAGATTGCATCCAACCGTCCAGCCGTGGAGATTCAATATAAGCGTGCAGTAACGATGAAAGGCAATCAGAAGGCTGTATCTCTCATCAATGAATACTTTGAACCATGTGATGCGAACTGGAGAGGAATTGGAGTGATCCCTGAGAGCGGCTTGAGATTGAAGAACAAATATAGCCGATGGGATGCAACTAAACAATTCGACATTAATGTTCCTGAGGCCCGGGAGCCAAAAGCCTGCCAGTGTGGATTAGTCCTTAGAGGAATAAAGATACCAACAGATTGCCCCCTTTTTGGAAGAACATGTACTCCAGAAAAGCCTGTAGGTGCCTGCATGGTCAGTTCTGAAGGAAGCTGCGCTGCATATTATAAGTATGGAAAAAAGGATAGGTAAAAATGGATAGGATTCTCCTTGGCCATGGCAGTGGTGGAACCATGATGCATCGATTAATCAGGGAGCACTTTGTTCCTGAATTCGAGCTTAAATCTCTGAATGATTCTGCAGTGCTGGAAGGGATAAACCAGGGAAAGATCGCATTAACAACAGACTCTTATGTTGTTTCTCCCATATTCTTCCCTGGAGGGAATATTGGAGAACTTGCTGTTTATGGCACCGTGAATGACCTTTCAATGGTAGGGGCAAGACCCCTTTATATTACAACAGGTTTTATTCTTGAGGAAGGCTTTTCCATCGACGATTTAAAAAAGATTCTCTCTTCTATGTCAGAAGCTGCTGTAAAGGCAGGGGTAAAGATTGTAGCCGGAGATACAAAGGTTGTCAACAAGGGAAAAGGAGATGGTATATTCATCAACACATCCGGGATCGGTATAATCGAAGAAGGGCTTGACATAACACCTTCAAAAGTCAAGCCAGGAGACAAGGTTATTATCAGTGGACCCATTGGGAATCACGGAATCTCAATTATGGGCGAAAGAAATGGTCTGACTTTTGAACCGCCTGTATTGAGTGATACAGCACCTTTGAACAGTCTCGTTGGGGATATGTTGAGTACAACAAAAGATATACATGCAATGAGAGACCCTACGAGAGGGGGTCTAGCAACAACACTTAAAGAGTTTGCAATAGATTCGGGATCATGTATCGTCATTGAAGAAGAGTTAATACCTGTGCCTCCGGGTGTAAGAGGTGCGTGTGAACTCCTCGGCCTTGACCCACTCTACGTAGCCAATGAAGGGATACTTGTTGCAATAGCAAGCCCCGATGTAGCAGATTCGCTGGTGGGTACCATGAGAAAACATCCATTTGGTAAAGAAACCAGACTAATCGGTTACGTGCAGGAGGCACCTGCCGGCATGGTTCTCCTTAAAACAGCTATAGGTGGAACAAGAATAGTTGAAATGCTCTCAGGAGACCAGCTTCCAAGGATATGCTAAGATAGTTCAAATCATGATAGGAAAGGCCGTCTCAAAATTTTTATAATCGACAAATTATTTATATGGCAATCGTAAGTACTTTACAAATTAAAGGTTTATTCGTTTACGCTTCAAAAGGTTTTACTTTAAGGTGTCGTATAAAAATTCTTCTCCAGCCTTTCCTATCTAGCATATTGCTGCACATAACATTTATTTGGAGATTTAAATGTTGCTTGGAGTAAACGTTGATCATGTTGCCACAATAAGGCAAACAAGAAAAGGAGTCGAGCCCGACCCTGTTATGGCTGCAACATTGGCTATACTCGGTGGTGCTGATGGAATTACGGTTCATCTGAGGGAAGACAGGCGTCATATTCAGGACAGGGATGTGAGGATTCTGAAAGAGGTGGTAGCTGTTGAATTAAACCTTGAGATGGCAGCAACAAAGGAGATGATAGGTATTGCTTCTCATATAAAGCCTGATCTGGTTACCCTCGTGCCTGAAAAGAGACAGGAACTGACAACTGAGGGCGGATTGGATGTAAAGTCACAAAGAAAAAGCATCAGTGAGGCAATTAAAAAATTGCACGATAAGGACATCTTGGTCAGTCTGTTTATAAATCCTGATTTTGAAGATATTAGTGTATCAAAGCAGATAAACACAGATATGGTTGAAATACATACCGGGACGTATGCCAATACAAAGGGTAAAAGGCAACACGAAGAATTAATAAGAATCATGAACGCAGTGAGGTATACTCTCGATATTGGTCTTACTGTCAATGCAGGCCATGGCCTAAATTATTTTAATGTTCAAAAGATAGCCTCTTTACATGGAATACGAGGACTTTATATTGGGCACAGTATCATCTCACGGGCAGTTCTTGTAGGAATAGAAAAGGCTGTTAGAGAGATGAAGGAGCTAATAAATGAGGCTGCAGCAAGCCCCCCCCGTTAGAAAGTCAGAAAACCCAACGCTTAGAATACCCAAAACTTGGGTTAGCGTATTGGTAATTATAAACTAAAATCTCAAAAACGCTCCAATGCCTCCGGCTTCCTTCAATTTCTTATCATCTGTCAACACTTCAACCAGGGCACCCTGCCCTATTGCCTTTTCACCTGCTAGATCAATGACATAGTCAACCATCTCCATTGCACCTTTGCAGTATGGACAGGGGTCGGCCTTCTGGACAGTTAAAAACCCGCAGGTTTTGCAGGAGTATCCTGATGTCTTGAGATCCTTTATAAACATTAATTTCCGAACTCTTTGTTCCTGCAGGGCATGGAGAACATCTTCTACCCCTAACACAGCATCCTTATTCTTCATAGCTCCTGTAAACAGTCTTTCTACTGCTTCTTTCTCTTTGTTCTTCTCATATTCCAAAACGATGGGTTCCACCCTTGCAAGAACCTCAGGACTTTTCGCAAACATCTCTATTTTCACTGTCCCTATAACCTTATCAACAACTGTCTTGTGAAGCATTCCCTTGACCATAGAAACAGCTTCATCAGATCCACCTAATATCAACCTCCCAATATATTCTCTGCTCATGAAAGAACCCAGTTTTTCTATTACCTCTTTCAGGTGCATGCCTACATGATAATCGATATGCCTTTCATAGTGGTTCTGAGACAGGGCAAACCATCCACCTTTTTTATGTTTTCCGGGAATGTCAGGGGTGTAGACTTCTCCATATTCTACAATCTCGCGAAGGTGAATCACAAAGATCCTTGCAGATTCCTTATCTACGAGCAAAACAGCATACCTCTGATAGTTATCAAGAATGTCCATAAGAGGCTTTGTATAAGGAGACTTATCAACAATCAATTCGTTCTTTACAGGGATAACCAGATGGTATTCCTTCCAGAATGAATTTGCCGAGGAACTGAGAAGTGCAAGTCCTTTCTTGAACATCCTTTTGTTCGTAAGGACATACTTATCAATCCTCCCTAAGTCATCCTTCACCCTTTTATATACATTCTTATCCAAAGACTCAATAACAGTCTTCAACATGTTTTTAAGATGCACCATGTAGTCACCCTTTTTATTGAACATGGGATCAACGTTAAGATAGAGGCTTACAAAATAACCATCCTTTTTCTCCATGGATGCAATCTCTTTCAGTTCTGATCTGCTAAGCATTTTGTCCTCCTTCCACACTTCTGAATATTTCGATCAGCGATACAAATAGTGCTAATACCAGTGGTCCCATAATAAGCCCTATTAATCCGAATAATTTTATTCCTCCAAGAATACTGAAAAAGATGACAAGAATAGGCATATTTGTCCTGCCACCTATGATGATGGGCTTTAAAATATTATCTATCAAGCTTATCCCAAATATTCCGACAATTGCAAGGGCAGTACCTTTTAACACCGCACCCTCTATAAAAAAATATACGGTAATAGGCACCCATACTGCAGATGCGCCGAGAAGGGGAATAAATGAGGCGATAGAAGTTGCCAACCCCCAGACAACAGGAGTAGAGATTCCGAGGATGAAAAAGGCAACCCCTGCTATAGTTCCCTGGACAATCGATACAGCAATACCGCCATAAATCGTTGATATAACAATATCTCTTACCAGTTTCACCAGTCTATCTTTCTGTTCTTCTGAAAAGGGAATATACTTACGCACCTTCTTCAAGAATTCAGGGCCGTCTCTGAGAAAGAAAAAGATCGAAAAGACCATAAAAATAAAGTTTAGTGATATCGTTACTATATTAGCCATACCGCCCGTAATTCTACTAATCAATTCCTTTCCCAGTAGCGATATGTTTTCAGAAATGGCTTTATTGAGTTCTTCTTCGGTAATATTCAACAAAGATAACACCTTTTCGAGTATAGCGTTAATGGTTGGATGTTGAAGAAGGTTTTGCAGCGATTGAAGACTATCGGTTTGCAGGTATTCAGCTAATGACTTCAGTTCTTTAATAAGTAAATATGACAGATACGAAAAGGGACCAAGAATCATGAGTAGGATGACTAAAAGAGTAATAAGTGATGCTATGGTCTTCCATTTTATATATTTAACTGTAAAGATATAGAGAGGATAAAAAACGGTAGAGAGAACAATTGCCCATGAAATGGGAGATAAAAATGGCTTTAATATCTCGTAACTTAAAAAACCCAGTACCAATACGAGAGCTATCAGGGCAAAGAAAAAAAATCTTGTCATTTTGTTTGTTATTATATACTATCCATAGGCGTTGAAACCATTTTAATACTATTTCATCTTTCAGGCAAACATGTATAATCTTATATAATCTTAACCGTATACAATGACCCCACTCACTAAGGAGGAAAGGATGCACAATAAATGTGGTCCAAGCATGAAAGCAGTTCTTGAGAATTTAAAGGTACCCATGCCTCTCGGAAAGAAGATTCGCCTCTTTATTAGAAATAGCGCCTCCAAAATAGTACACTTGAAAAATTGCTGTGGTCACCCAGGAGAACCTGGATGCTGACAGAAATCTGAAAATTCACCAGTTCGGTGAGCATACTGAGCTGACTGAAATTGACCGTTTAAGCCTAAATTTTAAATCTTATCAGGGGTACATTTGCTTTACACAGCCTTTTATATATGATAAAATTTCTTTATGAAAAGGTTTCTTTTAATTGGTCTTTGTCTTTTCTTTGCCTCTACACTTTTCATTATGCTCAGGAATGAAAGACAAAGCATTGAAGCCCTAAAGATTAGTAAAAAAAATTCATCTGTCGAGGGCCTCAAGATCATCCACGGGAACAACGGCAACACTTTATGGACGCTCACTGCTCGGAAAGCAGATTTTACAAATGATGATAACATGGCTGAATTGAGTGATATTAACGTTGTTATCCAGAAAAATGGCATGATACTTTCTGCTGATAAAGGAATATATGACCTTTCAACACGGAACTTCGTCATAAACAGCGATATAACGGCAGAAACAAAAGATTACAGGATAATAACCTCCTTGATTGATTACGAAGCCTCTTCAGGCGATGTTAAGACCAATGAAAAGATAAAAGTTGAAGGCAAAAGCAAAAAATTTACTGTTGAGGGTAAAGGCATGACGTTAGATTCCAAGCAAAAAGTGAAGGTATGGAAGGATGTCAAAGCAACTTTTTATAGGTAGTCTTTTAATCCTTTTTTTACTACCATTAAATGTCTTTTCACAAGAAAAGACCCAACCGATGAAAGGTACGTTAATAATCACTTCTGAGATGCTGACAGCTGATAACAATGCCCATACTGCTCTGTTTGAAAGATCTGTTGTTGCACGGACAACAGATAGAACACTTTATGCAGACAGAATGCTCGTCACCTATGATCCAGATACTGGAGATATAACAGAAGTCGAAGCGGAGGGAGGGGTTAAATTTATCAAAGCTACAAGCAAGGGGACAAGAGTTGTTACGTCGGAGAAAGCTAACTATTATGCCGATGAAGATAAGGTAATCTTTACAGGTGAACCGCGTGCTACAGACGGTGAAAATGTCTCCATAGGGGATAAGATAACCTATTTTGTAAAGGAAGATAGATACCTTGTCGAAAACAGCAAGGCCTTTGTGAAAAAAAAGAAAGAACAATAAATGCATATATTAGAGGCGAAGGGACTTTCAAAGACATATGGCAGAAGACATGTCGTCAAGGCTCTTAACATTTATCTTTCCACGGGTGAGATTGTAGGTCTTCTCGGTCCTAATGGTGCAGGCAAGACAACTACCTTTTACATGACTGTAGGTTTTATAAGACCAGACAATGGAGAAATCTTCCTTGACGGAAAAGATATAACAGGGCTTCCGATGTACAAAAGGGCAAATCTGGGGATAAGTTACCTGCCTCAAGAACCATCTATTTTCAGGAAACTTTCTGTTGAAGATAATCTCAGAGCAGTACTCGAGATAAAAGGGCTCAGCAAGGAAGAGATTGAGATAGAGGTAGATCGCATTCTCAAAGAGTTTAATCTTACAGAATTCTCGAAAAGAGATGGTTATAGACTTTCTGGAGGTGAGAGACGAAAAGCCGAAATAGCAAGAGCCATTGCAATAAAACCACTGTTTATCCTTTTTGACGAACCTTTCACCGGCATAGACCCTATCACGATCATAGAACTCAAAAAGTTGTTTACTTATCTTAAAAACAAAGGTCTCGGAATATTGATAACAGACCATAATGTAAGAGATACTCTTTCTATAACAGACAGGGCATATATTATCAGCAATGGTGAAATACTCGAAGAAGGCATACCGGATAAAATCGTAGCAAATCCGAGAGTCAAGGATGTTTTCCTCGGAGAGGAGTTTGTACTGTAATGGCCCTTGAACATAGGCTTGAACTGAGATTAGCGCAGAAACTAATTCTCACACCTCAGCTGCAGCTGGCAATGAAACTGTTGCAGATGCCCCAACTCGAGCTCTCCCAGGCACTCAGCCTGGAACTCGTAGAGAATCCCTTCCTTGAGGAATCTGTCGAAGAACTCAATATAGAGGAGATGACTCATGAGGAGAGAGAATCTATAGAACATGAAGATACACCGGAAGACACAGAGGCATCTCTCGAAAAGTTGATGAGTTTTCAGGTAGACGAATACTTTGAGGAGAGGGGGAGCGATGGAAGAGACCTTGGTTATTTCAACCCTGGCACTGTAACTCCTCCGCCATATGAGCAACTCTTTACCAGGGAGCAAGATCTCTACGGGCATCTCTTATGGCAATTGAGACTCTCGAATGATTCTGAAGACATAAGAAGAGTCGGAGAAACTATTATAGGTAATTTGGATGAAAACGGATATCTGAGAGTATCTCTCGAAGAAATTGTGGAAGAATCAAAGATTGATATGACAACAGCAGAGAAGGCACTCGCTTTGGTACAGAGTTTTGACCCCCCAGGAGTAGGTGCAAGAAATATCAAAGAGTGCTTGCTTATACAGCTTGGTGCCCTGAACCTCAGGGGAACTCTTGCAGAAAAGATAATTATCAACAATATGGAAGAACTCGAGAAGAAAAAATACAAGCGAATTGCACAGCAGTACAACCTCTCTTTCGAGGACATCATGGTTGCTGTAAAAATTATCGAAGGGCTTGAACCCAAGCCAGGCAGAAATTTTACCAGTTCCAGCACAAACTATGTTGCCCCTGATGTATATGTGACAAAGGGTCCCGATGGATATCTAATTGTTTTAAATGATGAGGGGATACCAAGGTTAAGGATCAGCAGTTTTTACAGAAAACTTATCCGTCAGAAAGATGCCTTCCCGAAAGAGACGAGGCAATTTTTAATAGAAAAACTCCGTTCTGCAGTTGGACTCCTGAAAAGCCTGGATCAGAGAAACAGGACTATATATAGGGTAACGGAAAGTATCTTGGATCTCCAAAGGGAGTTTTTTGATGTGGGCATAGAACACATCAAACCTTTAACCCTTAAAGATGTAGCTTCTATACTGAATTTGCATGAAAGCACCGTCAGCAGAGTCACATCAAACAAATATCTGTCGTGCCCTCACGGTATTTTCAGCTTCAGGTTCTTCTTTAGCAATGCCCTCCATGGTAACACAGGAGACGTTTCATCTACATTTGTAAAGAATACGATAAAGAAGATTGTGTCGGAAGAAGATACAAGTAAGCCTTTGAGTGATCAGCGCATAGTAGGGATATTAAAAAACAGAGGCGTCATGGTTGCCAGAAGAACTGTAGCAAAATATAGAGAAGAACTCGGAATTACATCACAGGCTCAGCGGAAAAAGATTAGCTAAATTGGAAAGGAGGAGTCATGAATATCATCGTGACAGGAAGACATCTTGAAGTCACACCCGCTCTGAAAAAATATGCTGAAGAAAAAATAAAAAAATTCAACCGTTACATGTCAAACATATCCGAGGCTATCGTTACGTTAAGTGTAGAAAAGTACAGGCATAAGGTAGAGGTTCTGCTTAAGGTCAACGGGGTACTCATACAGGCTGAGGGAATTACCGGCGAGATATACTCTTCAATCGATGAGGTGGTAGAGAAACTTGAAAGACAGGTAAAGAAATATAAAGAGAAACTTGTCTCCCATAGAAAGGGTGAAGGAAAAGCAAGTGGCACAGAGATGAAGGCAACAGCTGTAGAAGAAACAGGCAGAATTATTAAAAATAAAAAGTTTGAACTGAAGCCTATGAGTCCGGATGAGGCTGCCATGCAGATGGAACTCCTTGATAAAAACTTCTTTGTTTTTACCAATGACAGCAGTGGAAACATAAATGTCATATATAGAAGGAATGACGGCAATTTCGGCTTAATCGAACCGATGGTATAAACAACATAGGCATGAGATATGTTCTTGCGACTTGATCTCAAAATGCATGGGTAAAATAAAAGAAAAACTTCCCCATGCCTTAATGTTAGGTCCTAAGAAAAGAGATATAGCAACCTCTCAGTATCACAGATTACTTACAGTAGTCATTGTTTCAGGGATCTCAGGCTCGGGCAAGACCGTTGCTTTGAGGGCACTGGAAGATTCTGGTTTTTTTTGCGTGGACAACCTGCCCATCACACTTATCGACTCTTTCCTTTCTGTAATCTCGCAAAACAGAGATATTAAAAAGATAGGAATCAGTATTGATATTCGAGAAAAAGGGTTTCTATCAGAAATAAACAATGTTCTGAAAAACATTAAAGAAAAATACCATGTGGAAATTCTTTTCCTCGAAGCAGAAAAAGATGTACTCCTGAGAAGATATAAAGAGACCCGCAGACCCCATCCTCTTGGTGGAAATGTTGAAAAGGCCTTCTCGATCGAAAAGAAAAGACTCTATGTCCTGAGGGAAAATGCTGATAGAATCATTGATACATCTTCTTTCTCACCTCATCAATTGAGACAGTTTGTAACATCTCTCTATAAAATACAAAAAAGAAAAAATATGATGACATTGGTACTCATTTCCTTTGGTTTCAAATATGGAACGCCGCAGAACCTGGACCTGCTTTTCGACGTGAGGTTTTTACCAAATCCAAATTTTGTTCCTGAATTAAAGCCATTGAAAGGTACTGATAAAAGGGTCTCTGACTATATATTTAAAAAGCAAGAGGCAAGGGAATTTATGGCCAAGATAAAAGACTTAATCAATTTCCTCATTCCCATGTATATAAGAGAAGGTAAGTACTATCTTACTATTGGCATAGGCTGTACAGGTGGCAATCACCGCTCTACGGCTATTGTAGAAAAGCTACGAAGCTATCTCAAGAAATATCCTGTTGATTTGAATATTGTGCACCGAGATATAGGTTAAAACATTGTAGATCAAGATATTGCCACCGTGCCTCTTCTTTACAAAGTCCAATTTAAGCTGTTACTATAATACCGCTTAAGGAGAGGTGGCCGAGCTGGTCTAAGGCAGCCGCCTGCTAAGCGGTTGTGGGGATAAAACCTCACCCAGGGTTCGAATCCCTGCCTCTCCGCCATTGAGAGGTGGTAATTACTGATCAACTAAAATTTTTGATGGACTCTAAAAAGAATGATAAGGAGGATGAAATGAAGAGAAAGGTCTTAGCTGTTTTATTGTGTCTACTGTTAGCTGTTTCATTGGGTGCGTGCAAGAAGAAAGAGCCTGAGAAACCAGTACCTCAGATGCCCATGCAACCCATTCCTCAGGCACCAATGCAGCCAACTCCACAGATGCCTATGCAGTCTGCTCCTCAGATGCCCATGCAACCTGCCCCTCAAATGCCCATGCAGAGAGCTATGCCCATGGGCCAGACAAAGGTGGTTGTACCTGACAGTGTAAAGGGTAAATGGAGTGCAGTAAAACTTATTGTTGAAGATAAGACAACGAAAGAATCTAAAGAGTATACAGTAAATCTGAATAATGATTTTAAAGTTCCGAATTCCAATCTGAAAATCCATGTCGGGGATTTTCTTCCTGATTTTAAGATGGAGGGCCTCACCTTAACTTCGGCTTCTAACGAGCCTAAAAACCCGGCAGTTGCAGTCAGAGTACTGGAAGCAGATAAACAAATATTTCCATCACCTGGAAAAAAGTGGGGATGGTTATTCTCGAAGATGCCTTCGGTACATCCACTCATGCACCCGAAGTATAATATCCTACTCAAAGAAGGGGTTCCAAAGAAAGGATAATAAACTATACGCCATAGTTCATCTGGATAGAGAGTCGGACGACAAATTATCTCTGGAGCTGCCCTACTCTCTTACAGTTTTGGCCATTAGGGGAACGGGGTAATTCCCCATTCCCCTAAATTTTTTTGGTATACATGTAAACTGTAGCCTTTTTGTTTTAACTTCCTATCTATAAACCTTCTCTACTAAACCTGCATTTCTTCTATATACCATGGTGACTTATATCACATCAACTTCTATTGTTTAGTAACAGAATGTATATAACCAGTAAAGGAGAAATTTACATATTAAGGTTAAAAAATAAATATTATGGAAATACCATTAAGTGCTAATATTGGAAACTTTAGTATTCCTAAGATTCTTGTCTATTTAAACAGGAAAAGGAAGACAGGAATTTTAACGGTAAAGACTTCTGCCTTCACAAAGAAGGTATACCTCGACAAGGGAGATGCTATCTTTGCTTCATCAACAGATGAGGATGACAGATTAGGCGAGACGCTCATCAAAATGGGAAAGATTAGCATAGAACAGTACGATAGATCAGTGAAACTCCTCAAAGAGACAGGGAAAAGACAAGGTGAGATCCTTGTTGAGCTCGGATATATGACACCACAAGAAATCATATGGAGCGTGAAATACCAGGTAAAGGATATAATCTATAGTTTATTCCAGCTTACAGATGCTGAATACGAATTCAGGGAGGGAGAAATACCCTCAAATGAGGTAATAACTCTGAAGATGAGCATGGGCAACCTCATATATGAAGGGGTAAAGAGGATAAATAACTTAAACAGAATACGAAAAGAGATGCCGGATATGAACGCTGTTCTAACGCTCAGCACCGACCCTGTAAGCCTCTTCCAAGACATAGTACTCAGTTCTCTCGATAAAAAGATGCTTTTCATGATTGATGGGAAAAAAACTGTTAAAGACTTTATAGATAGCTTATCCTCTTACTCCTTTCAGGCCATGAAAACCCTTTATGTCTTGTGGTCTACAGGGATACTCGAGGAAAAAGACAACGTTACAGAAATGGCAGAAGAATCTGTCTCGCTTGTAGATATGTTAAAAACCTTTCATGAGGAGGAAGAGGATCTTTTTAAGAAGGTCGACGGAGTGTATTCGAGCGTCAACAGACTTAGTATGAGCGAACTTCTCGAGATTGATGAAAAATCAGATATAGAAACTGTAAAAAACAATTATTATAAACTCGTGAAGGAATTTCATCCTGACAGGTATCTAACTTTTCCTGACCCATCAATAAAAGATAAAGTTATTGCAATCCTGGAAGCAATAACAAAGGCATATTCACTGCTGAAAGATGATAATAGGAGAAAAGATTACTTTAATAAGCAGAGATTAATAGCAAAGCTGAACATCTTTCTCGATACTCTTAAAAAAAGGCGAGATGACTTTTTCGGAAGTCTTCACAAAGTCTGATTTATCTTCGTAATTTTTCAGTCTGCATCCCACCATTTCTTTTTATCACCATTGGCTTTTGAAGTATTAATTTGAATCTCTGTCTCTAATAACCTCTTGATTAAATCAAGTTCTAAGTATTCTTCTTTTAATACCTCCCAAGTTAACAGCATCTTAATAGCATTTATTAAAAACATTCTTTCTGTAAACGATAACTGTTGTACTTCCATTCTCCAGAATTTGAGAGTTTTCATTTTATCCCCGGTGCCTTTATTTTAGTAATTAGATTTATTAAGGCATTTTTATATGCAAGTATAATAAAGAGATTAGTTAAAATATTATGTAATCTATATCACCCTGAAAAATAAACTGACATATACCCTTATATTGTGTGTATGTTACATGTTTTTCTCTTGGGAGCGTTGTTATCCTCCATTAATACCAACAATTTTCAATGCTCCCAAAGTATCTACTGCATGCAACGTCTCCATAGAAGTCATTAAACACCTTCCTTTCTATTTTGGTTATAATAGGTTGTCAGAAAAGAGTGAGTCCCTAATAAAACTCACTAATACGAAATTTGGCAGGATTTGAAGAGCGGCGAAAATAAAGGACGCGCCCATAGCTCAGCTGGATAGAGCGTCGGACTACGAATCCGCAGGTCGGGGGTTCAAATCCTCCTGGGCGCGCTACTCCTTCCTTGATTTGCATATTACCTCCTTTCTTCTATTGGTGACTTTTATTGGTGACTTTTTTCTACGACATTGCAAAGATTAGGGCATTGCCAATAACGTATGTGTAATTTT
>DASPRG010000027.1:0-4840 GCA_035624555.1 Thermodesulfovibrionales bacterium | reverse complement strand
ACGCTTCGGCTCAGAAGTTATGGATGAAATATTTTATACACAGGGGTCAAGGCTCAGGGGGCAGGAGTCAGGGGGTTTCTATAGAAAAACTAACTATGCTGGTGGGACAGAAGGTGGTATGACGAACGGAATGCCCATAATTTTGAGAGCAGCAATGAAACCCATACCTACCTTAAAGAAACCTCTTCGATCTGTTGACATCATAACCAAAAAACATGTAGAAGCAGCCTATGAACGTTCGGACATCTGTGCAGTACCTGCAGCAGGAGTCATAGGAGAGGCGATGGTTGCCCTGATTATTGCAGATGCCTTCCTCGAAAAATTCGGCGGGGATAGCATAACCGAAACAAAACGTAATTACGACTCCTATATTGAGTATATAAAAAAATTTTAGGTTCTTCTACTCCTTAGTTTTACAAGGGGATTATCATATAACCCTTAAATCCTTGAATTCCTATTTTTTAAGGCAGGTCTGTCTTTATAGAAAGCTCTTTAAGTTGTTTTAGCTCGACTTGAGACGGGGTGCCGCTCATTAGGCATGATGCCTTCTGAGTTTTCGGAAAGGCAATTACATCCCTGATGGATGTTGCATCAACCATAATCATTACAAGCCTGTCAAGACCAAGCGCTATTCCTCCATGGGGAGGAGCGCCAAATTCGAAAGCATCCAACAAAAAGCCGAACTTTATCCTCGCTTCTTCTTCTGATATCCCAAGCATCCCAAACATCTTTTTCTGGAGATCATGTGTATGGATACGGATGCTCCCGCCTCCTATTTCATAACCATTGAGAACAATATCATATGCTTTTGCTTTTACCTCAGTTAAAAGTCTGAAATCAGAGGTTTCAGGCTTAATGTTAGCCATACCTATCGAGGAGAGCTTATCTATATCCTCGTCCATCGGTGAAGTAAAAGGATGGTGCATTGCTTCGAACCGGCCTTCATCCTTATTCCATTCAAAGAGCGGAAAATCTGTAATCCAGACAAACTTATATCCCGACCTTATCAGATTCAATCTTCTACCAAGTTCAATTCTCATCCTGCCTAAAACATCATGAACGATTTTTTCTTCATCAGCAACAAAGAGCATCAAATCCCCTTCTTCTGCCTCAAGCATCCTAGCCATTTCTTTCATTATGTCTTTATGGAAAAACTTTGCTATGGGGGATTCAAAACCATTTTTTACTTTAATCCATGCAAGTCCTTTTGCACCAAAAGACATAGCTTCATCTGTGAGCAAGTCTATCTCTTTCCTTGAAAGGGCTGCCAAGCCTTTTCCGTTAATTGCCTTAACTCTTCCACCAGCTTGAAGGGCTTCATGGAAAACGCGGAATGAACCTTTCTCTGACAGATCAGCCATATCCTTGAGTTCGAGGTTGAATCTCAAATCAGGCTTATCAGTGCCAAACCTTTCCAGAGATTCGTGAAAGCTCAATCTTTCAAGAGGTGTTTCGATCTCGACCTCAAGGACATCTCTGAAGAGCCTTTTCATCATGCCTTCTATGACCTCTATAACATCCTCTCTATCTGCAAAAGACATCTCAAGGTCAACCTGTGTAAATTCAGGCTGCCGGTCTGCTCGGAGATCTTCATCTCTAAAACACTTCACAATCTGGAAATACTTCTCAAAACCAGAGACCATCAAAATCTGTTTGAAAAGTTGCGGTGACTGAGGTAATGCATAAAAATATCCAGGATTCAAACGGCTCGGAACGAGATAGTCTCGTGCACCTTCAGGAGTGGATTTCGTGAGTACAGGTGTCTCAATTTCGAGAAATCCTTTCTCATCAAGATAATCCCTGATAACCTTGGTAGCCTTATGTCGTATTATTAAATTTCTCTGCATTTCTGGTCTTCTTAAATCAAGATACCTGTATTTGAGTCTCAGTGCTTCTGAGGCATCGGCATCTTCTATACTGAATGGCAAAGGAGCTGCCTTATTTAAGATTTCGAGTGAAGTTGCATACATCTCGACTTTGCCTGTTGGAATATGAGGATTTTCTGTACCCTCAGGCCTTTTTCTGATCTCACCTGTTACAGAGACTACATATTCAGTTCTCAGTTCATGTGCAAGTTCATGTGCCTTTGTTGATTTTTCAGGGCTAAAGACCACCTGGAGTATTCCGCTTCTGTCACGCAGATCCACAAATATAAGTCCTCCGTGATCTCTCCGTCTGAAAACCCACCCGCAGAGGTTCATATTTCTTTTTAGATCTGATACTTCTATCTCACCGCAACCTTTATCACGAATCATGGAATACCCATTCAGTTATAAGGTTTTGATTTTCGCTGACTTCCCTGTGTACTTTCACCTATTCTCTTTCGAATTAACTGGAGTTCATCGAGAGTTAAGTATCTCACTTCCCCTGTCTTCAAAGACCCCAGTTTAAGTCCGTTAATGCCAATTCTTTTAAGAGTGATAACAGGATAACCTACACTCTCAAGCATCCTTCTTATCTGTCTTTTCCTCCCTTCATGAATGGTAATCTCAATCCACGAGTTTTTCTCTGACTGCCTTACTTTTTTTACCTGAGCAGGTAAGGTTGTTCCGTCTACGAGCCTCACACCATGCCTCAACCTCTCAATGTTATCTTCCCCTATTAAGCCTTTAACTTTAACAAGATATGTTTTTGAAATCTTCTTTGACGGATGCAAAACTGCATTGGAAAAATCTCCATCATTTGTCAACAAGAGAAGTCCCTCAGAAGCATAATCAAGTCTTCCTACAGGAAATACTCTGTATTTTACATCTTTTAAAAAATCCTTTACAGTAGGTCTTCCCTCAGGATCGAACAAGGTCGTCACAACATCTTTTGGTTTGTTCATCATGATATAGACTTTCTGGATATCCTTTTTGGACCCTGTAATAAGCTTTCCATCAACCTTAACATAATCTCTTAAAGGATCTGCCTTCATTCCGATAGTTGCAACCCTTCCATTGACAGTCACTCTCCCATTAAAGATAAGCTCCTCAGCCTTTCTCCTGGCTGCAATCCCCATCTCAGAGAGAATCTTCTGAAGCCTTTTTTCCATAAGAACAAATAATAACATAAAATAATATACATGGGTTACTAAGGTTACTATCTCTTTTGAGGCTCCTTTTTAACAATGTGGGGTCTTCAGGACGACTAATATGACACAATGGGGAGAGAAAATGTAATACCTGATTTTATATAGACAGTTCTTCTAAATACCTAACTTTTGATCACGAGGAGGGGAAAGCTCTTTCTTCTAAAGATACTAAAGATATTTTTGAGATTTTCCCCTTATTGTTTTTTCCATGAGGTTACAAATGTCTGAAGGCCTTCGGTCGCTGTTATTTTTGCGGATAGAGTCTCAGCCGTTTCCCTGCTGCTGAATTTACCAGTCCAAACCTTAAAGAGCATTCCATCCTTTTCTGTTTTTGAGGAGGTTATATAGGTATGATATCCCTTTTTATCAAGTCTTTTCTTGAGGGACTTTGCATAAGAGACATCAGTGAAGGCACCAACCTGGACTGTGAATATCGCCTGTGAAGGTTTCTGGGATTGTGGAGGTTTTATTTTTGCTTTTTCAATAGTCTCTGCATTCCCGCTTCGTGGCACAGGTTCCTGAAGTTGGGTAGAGGTCTCGGATTTAATCTCTTCAGGAGATTTTTCCGCCAAAACTGATTCTTGAGGTGGAGGAGAAGCCTGTGATTGAACCTGTTTAGTCAATCTTTCGTTTTGAACGAGGGTCCTTAAGGATTTAATCTCAAGAATTTTATTTGATGAGCTTTTCCAAGCAAAGTAACCAACTATAAGACTCACTAAGACCGTGACGAATGTGGCTGAAATGATAATGCCAATAGAGGTTGATTTATTCCTCACAATGTTTCTCTCTCTTATTGGTAAATCTCCTGTCTTTATTTTTCCTTCTAAAAATAAGTCTGTTTCCAGTTGTTCTTCATCTAACACAGTTGATATTTCTGGTTTCTCACTTTCTCGCAATATCTCAGATTCATTTCCATCCAGGGAAATTTCCTGTTCTCCATGCTTCTCTAAGACTTCTTCTATAGAAAATTTCACGGATTGTTCTGAAACCATCTCTTTGTCATGGATACCCTCTTTTATCCAGCCATGTTTAGGACAGAAGACCCAACCAGATTTCTTGAAATCCTCTTTTCTTTTCCCATATTTTTCAATCTGTTTGTTGCAAATGGTGCAATACATGGTTCTGTCTCCCGTCACATTCTTATAGGTTTGTGATGCTTCTTTCTCTATCTTCTTTTTAAATCTATCCGGACCTTTTGACTCTTCTTTCTCAGGAGTGAGCGATGCTTCTGATCTCTCCATTTCAGAAAGTGTCTCCGGCCCGTTTTCTTCTATAGGATTTCCCTGTTCTCTATGTTCTTCTTGCATTTCTATGTCTCAACGTAACGCTTCGATAGTTACCTATCAGTAAAATTACTGATTATTTTCTCTTCATTGCCTCCCACAAAACTTACTGCTATGCTGTTTCTTTTTGGGAAGTTTATCTCGATGTCCTGAAGGAAACGCCTCGTAACCAATGAACTCCTCTTCCGAAATTAAAATGCTTTCTTTCTTCTTTTTATTTAGTTTCAATATACGATTTAAAATACGCACTAATAGCTTCATGATATTTAACTAACAATATTTATGCCAATAAATTTATTTATAAGTCTCTGATTTTTAATAATAAAATGATATTCAGATTAGCCTGATTGCAGAAACATTGACAAATTGTGTCAGTTAAGTCTTCAAATTCATAAAAATTGTTCCTCTATTTGTTAAAGTGCTTCAATAAATGGGCAGGGTATTTTTATATAATTAGTTCTATGAAGTCATGGAAGGACAATAT
>DASPRG010000170.1:0-2787 GCA_035624555.1 Thermodesulfovibrionales bacterium | reverse complement strand
TAATAAATAATTGGGCAACCCTTATCTTATCGCCCACAATGTTAAATGTACCTTCGTGGATATCTATTTTAAGCAGCAGGTTCTTTTTTGTGAGAATGGAATTCAGTTCCTTTGCTGCCATTACTTCTTTTAAGATGCCCGCAAGATTGATCAGAGATTTCTTAATGACCATTGCCTCATCTTCAAGCCTGAGAAAATCAAGGAGATTATTTACAATGGAGGTTAATCCTGCTGTCTCTGTTAAGATAATATCGTAAAACTCTTTTTGCTTATCTCTTTTGAGTTTCTCTGACTGTCGCAGGTAATAAATGGCGCCTTTGATTGAGTTTAGGGGAGAACGGAGTTCGTGGGAAATCCGGGTGATAAATTCAGTCTTATCCACATCTGTCTCTATGAGTTTTCTATTTATCTCCTCAAGCTCAGCTGCCTTTCCCCGTAATTGATTCATGAGAAAGGCATTTTCGAGAGCGATAGCCGCTTGATCTGCAATGATTTGTAAAAGATTAAACTCGTCCTCTCGAAAAGGTGTTCCATCTTTCTTGTCATTGATATTAATGACGCCAAGGGTCTTATCTCTGCTTATAATGGGACATGAAATAAAGGACTTAGTCTTATAACGATCTCTTTTTTTCAGTTTAAACCTTTCATCTCTGTCAATATCCTCGACAAGGAAAGGGGTGCGATTTTCGGCAACTATACCTGCAATTCCATCACCTAATTTGATCCTGTATGTCTCAATGAATTGCATGTCAAAACCCCTTGCGGCAAGAATATATAATTCATTCCTCTCATTGAGTAGCATCAAGGATCCCTTTTCAGCATCGGTATAATCGATGGCACGGTCGAGTAAAAAATTTGCTAAAGCATTGGTATCATTCGTGGCTGTAATGAGATGAGAAATCTCCTGGAGGATCAAAAATTTTTTTTCAAAAAGTTGGGGGTCCATTCAGAGAATACTCCTCAATACCTGCCTAAAAACCATGATAGGTATTATAACTATTCCTAACTGAAAAATTAAGCTTTATATTGCCACGTTAAAACAGGCCAGATTAGTATGAATCTTCAGGTAAACTCCTCGATAAAGAGGGTTTTAGAAAGAGGAAACACATTTTAAGGTATACTATTTTAGGCTATGTCTTTCTTTGTTATCCATGAGCACCATGCAAAGAGGCTCCATTTTGATCTTAGACTCGAGATAGGTGGTGTATTGAAGTCATGGGCTATTCCAAAAGGACCATCTATGAACCCAGAGGAAAAACGCCTCGCCATTCTTGTTGATGACCATCCTCTTGAGTATGGAAACTTTGAAGGGGTAATCCCTGAAGGCATGTACGGTGCAGGAACCGTGGTAATATGGGATAAAGGGAGATTTGAGATAAAAGAAGGAACCCTCGAAAGGGGAAGGCTTACTATAAAATTTTATGGCAAAAAACTTAAAGGGGCTTTTGCATTTGCGAAAATGTCTGGTAGAGATAAGGAGTGGCTTTTGATAAAAAAGACAGATGAATATGCTGACTATGGGTTTACATTGAAGACAGTACTCCAAAGAGGTGGTAAGGCGGGTATTCACAAGAAAGGCTCTCTATAAGGAGGTTTAAAAGGTGTCCTTCCTTGATATAAGGAGTCTCAACATCTCCTTCACATCACCTAAAGGCCCGATAAAGGTTGTCTGCGGTCTTAGTTTCGAGATTGAGGAAGCTGAAGTCTTTGGCCTTGTTGGAGAGAGCGGATGTGGGAAGTCTTTGACTGCTTTATCTATCATGGGCATTCTTCCACAGAAGGCATTTGCAGAAGGCGAAATTATCTTTAAGGGCAGCAATCTCTTAAACCTCGATAGAGAATCAATGAGAAAGCTCAGGGGGAAAGAGCTTTCGATGATATTCCAGGAGCCGATGACATCACTTAATCCCGTGCTTACTGTTGGTTATCAGGTAGCAGAGGTTCTTACAACCCATCTGGGACTTACAAAAAAGGAGGCAATGGCTCATACTATTGAACTCTTTAAAGCAGTTAAAATTCCGTCTCCTGAGATAAGGATTAAAGAATATCCACACCAGATGTCAGGGGGAATGAGGCAGAGGGTTATGATAGCTATGGCAATAGCCTGCAGACCATCGCTACTTATTGCTGATGAGCCTACAACAGCTCTCGATGTTACTATACAAGCACAAATACTTGAACTCCTCCAGAGACTCAGAGAAGAAATGAAGATGGCAGTTCTTCTCATAACCCATGACCTCGGCATTATTGCAGAAAATGCTCAAAGGGTAGCCATCATGTATACGGGAAGATTGGTGGAGCTTCTGGATGTGAAGGAGTTGTTTCATAACCCAAGACACCCCTATACCATCGGACTTCTGGATTCTCTCCCAAAAGAGAAAGGGGCTCCTTTGGTGCCCATACCGGGCGTTGTACCAGAACCATATAATCTCCCACCTGGGTGTAAGTTTTCAGACAGGTGCAGGTTTGTGATACCCAAGTGTAGTGAGGAAGAACCGGAGCTAAGGCCCGTATTAATGACAGAAAATTTAAATCCCCCTTCACCCCCCTTTGCTAAAGGGGGGAAAGGGGGGATTACTAAGTCATCACTTCATTTAGTCCGATGTATAAGGTCAGAGGAGATAAAGTGGCAATCCTGAAGGTAAGTTCTCTCAGTAAATATTTCTATGTGAAAAAGGGGTTAGTGGCTAAACCCATGCTTGTAAAGGCTGTAGATGGAGTTGATTTTTCTCTCGGTGAGGATAAGATCCTCGCCCTTGTTGGTGAGAGCGGTTGTGGAAAATCAAC